>DATKZQ010000017.1:0-67853 GCA_035527895.1 Desulfatiglandales bacterium | reverse complement strand
GTTACCGAATGAGAACTGCAAGGAGGAAGATATGAAGGTACCGATTATTTCAGCACGTGGCGCACCGTACGATCTGGGATTTCAGCATGGTAGCCAGGCCAAAAAGGCAATTGAGGATAATGTCCGATTCTATATGAGCCTATGGGAGCGCTTCGGCGGTTCAAGGCGTGAGGAGATTTTGAAGGAGATCCAGGGATTTGTGCCATATATCGAAGAGTGCGATCCTGAAATCCTTGAGGAGCTGCGAGGCGTGGCGGAAGGCTCGGGCTTGAGGTTCGAGGAGATCTTATCCCTCAATGCGAGAACAGAGGTGACCTTCGCATGCCTTCCAAATGCTATGCAAAACTCGACCCTGGAAGGATGCACCTCCTTTGCCCTCCTTCCGGAAGCTACACAGAACCAACACATGTACATTGGCCAGAATTGGGATTGGCGTGCCGAAGCAGAAAACTCGTGCATAATCTTGAAGCTCCACCAGAAGGACAAACCCGATATCATCATGCACGCTGAGGCGGGAACAATCGGCCATCGAGGTTTCAACTCAGCAGGCATGGGCGTGTGCATAAACTACATTCGGTGTGAGACTGATACCTTCAAGCTTGGCTTGCCGTTCCTCATTAAACTCAGAGCCGCACTCAACTCGACAAACCTGCCAGACTGCCTTAAAATGCTTTTGACCTTTGTGGGGCCTAACTCCATGAATATGGTGATTGCCCATAGAGAGGGGGAGGCAATTGATGCAGAAAACACCCCTAACGACGTGTTATTCCTCTACCCCGAGGGCGGTATTCTCACCCATGCCAACCATTTCCAATCTCCAAACCTCCGGGTCAGAGACACGGGTAAAAGCACGCTCCCGGACACCATATTCCGCAGCAACCGGGCTTTCCGGCTTTTCGATGAGAGGAAGGGAAGGCTCGGATGGGATACAATCAAAGAGGTGTTGACAGATCACTTCGGTCACCCCAATTCCATCTGTCGGCATCGAGACGAGCGGTACGAGCTTATCGATCAGTGGGAGACGCTGTGCTCAACGATCATGGATCTGTCGGAAGGGAAGATGCTCTATACCGAAGGGCCCCCTTGCAGCAATCCCTATAAGACCATCGCCATGGATGACCAAAGCTGAGACCGGCCAAGAGAGTCCGAACGGTCATGCTGCCGCTATCGGGAAGTCCTTTCTCCTAAGAAACTAACGATACCATAGCATGGAGATGTCTTTTTTTGACTCTGTCCTCTCATGGTTCAGAGGAGTGGGCGTTTCAAAACGGCGCACACAGGCTGGTACCTTAGTGCTAAGGCTTATGGGGAGGTGCGTCGGTTTGAAACGGCCCTGTACGGGGCCTTGTTGGGAGGGCAGAGCAAAAAAGATATCTCCATGCTCACCATACCGTTTCTTTCATGTATAACCCTGAAGCGAAGCGCCGGGGTCAGGTGCTAATGTGACAGCCCAGTCTAAAAGGGTGGTGCCCCTGCCATCGTAGCATCACCCGCCCCGGGACTCAGAGAGTCCTTGTAAACACCCGGTGGTTCTTATACGGTTTTCCGCCCAGCGTCTCCAGGTCTTTACGCATCTGGACAGCGGTCTCGGCGATCTGGGTCATCTCATGGTATTTGAAGCCATAATCACGCACTGTTTTTTCCATTTCTACGTACAGCAATGCGTTGCCGCCTCGTCCCTGAAACTCCGGAAGGATTCCCATCCCGTTGCCGGATATCCATGATGTGCGGCGCATCTCTAACAGCAAGTCAATAATCCCGAATGGAAACAGCCTTCCTTTACAACGCTGCATTGCCGCAGAAACGTCCGGCCATCCAAAGGCGAAGCCGACCACATCGCCGTCTCGTGCGATGATCTTAATGAGCTTTGGATTGGCGACCAGCATAATGGTGTCAACAACGAATGCTATTTCTCGTTCGGTTAGAGGTACGTATTCCCAATTCTTTACGAAAGCACGGTTATAGGACGTGCCGATTTTTCCAGCCCACCTGCGCAACTCTCGCTTCGTATTGAATCGGATGACCTCCAATCGGTGGCGTCTTTTGGCCCGCTCGGCAATACTATAAACACGATCAGGCAGTCGGACCTCTTCCGGGGAGACGAAGTGTGATACAAAATCGACCTCCTTCTTGAATCCGTTTTCCTCCATCAGGCGAAGGTAGTATTCGTAGTTGTAGTTCATCATGTTCATCATTTGCCGATGTTCAAAGCCCTCCTGCAAGAGGCCGTAGCCGTCAAAGGGGCTGAATCCCTTGGGGCCGACCACGGTGTCCAAGTTACGCTCCTTGGCCCATTCGAATACTCTTTGAAATAGGGCTCCGGCGGCTTCTCTGTCATCCTCACACTCAAATAGGTAAAACTGTGCTATTCGTATATCATGATAGCGGTTAGAGTTACGATTCTCCAGCGCAGCAATCCGCCCCACGTCCCTGCCGTCCCTTACAGCGAAAAAGAAATCGGCCGTAGAGTGCTCGTAGAACGGGTGCTTTTTGGGGTTGAGCATGAGGGCTACATCGCTGCGTATAGGCGGAACCCATTGTGGATGTCGATCATAGAGCCGAAAAGGAAATTCAATAAAGCGCCGAACCTGAGCTCTGTTGCTCGTATCTGCTCTCTCGATTGCTATCATCATAGTCTCCTCGGGGAATCATGAGTTTGTCTATCGCCACGGACTGCCTTTTTGGCATACGATAATTAGTTCCGCCGACAAAGACATCCGGTTTCTCGGGACAAATGTGCTGCACGTAAAGGGCAAAGACAGTCTACAGAGATCACACCTGTAAAATCTTTTAAAAACTTCTCTTCCTGGTGGCCCTACCCACAAATCGCTTACGGAAATGCCTGATCCTGCACCTCACTCCCCCAGCTTTGCCAACTCCCGAGCCTGCCTGATCGTTGAAACCAAAAAGATCACGGTGAGGGCTATGGCAACAATACCGGCGATCAGATCATAAATGGACAGTGCGCCAAAAGGCAGTGTTACAACAGGGTTCCCGAGAAAATAGATTATCGTATTTGCTATGATTAGGATGAGCCTCACCTCTGTGGGGCCAAACCCCCCGTAGGAAATCTTGAAAACACCCTGCACATAGGTCCGGATGTAAACGAAAACGGACATCAATAGGTAGCCGATTAAGGCCAGGCATGCAATCTCAAACTTGACATACGGTGATAAGCCGAGGCCGAAAACAATGAGCAGGGTGCTGACGGCATCAACCGTGTGGTCGATAAAAAAACCGTATTTCGGCCTCTCAATCTTCCGATACCGGGCCAGTGTGCCGTCCAGGCTATCACCGAACCAGTTGATCACGAGCCCTAGGCTGGCCAGCCACAAAAAGTGCGCGGTAATGTTGGTGAGCCAGTAGCTGAAAAAGATGACCACCGAGCCCAACAGACCCACGCCGGTCAAGATGTCGGGGTTCACCCATCTTGGCATACGTGCAGCCAGCCATTGTAATGCCGGTCTTTCGAGCGGACCTAATAGAATGTCGTTGATCCTCTTATGCGATTCCGTCTCTCTCATTTGGCATTTCGTCTATTCGATTATTGCTTTAGCTCCCCAAAACAGTGATGCGCATCGATTCTGCCTGACTTGCTGCTGTTGAGGGATATGGATATCTTTTTTTTCTTCACCCTTTTGAATAGCTCTTTTCAAGTACCCATGGAGCGACACTAAGCTATTAGTATCACTCATACACCAAAGGAGGTCATGGCTGTTTTCGAAAGGCGATATCTTAAAAAAGAATTCCACCGAGTCTTGTAGTGGTCACAGAGGTGGGGTTTACACCGCAAAAGCCCTAGGAGTCTCCGTCTAGGTTTTCTAAACCCAACCTCTGTGACCACATCCCGTGAGGCCAATAGATATCGCCTTGCGAAAATGGGCATGACCGGGTTCTTCTCGGACCAGGTCACTGTTCTTACCTCCCGGCCTCTAGCTTGCCATCACCTTCGATTGCCAACTTGCTCAATCGCTCGTTTCGCCGCAAGGCACGCGGAATGACCCAAAAAAGCATTAGTAGGAAAATGACTAAAAGTCCCAATATCACAAACAGCATGCCCCAATCAGCCCGTCGAATAATCGCTTCGGTGGCATAGTAACCGGTGAGCATGAGTATGCTGGTGCAGAGCACCTCCCCCACCAGTACGATCGGAAAACACCTTCGCCAGGCAACCCTTGTGAGCCCTGCCGCAATGAGGGCTGGCACGGCCAAACCAGAAGAGAGCTTGGCCATCAACAGTATCTTCCTGGCATTACGGTGCATTCCCCGCTGCAACTTCTCGATATGCTTACGGTGTGCCGGCATCAGCCGGCTGAACCATTCAATTTTGCCTGCATGCCCTAATGAATACCACACGATGTCGGCAGTCAGATGCCCGGTGACCGACGCTATGAAGACCAGGCTCGGGCGCAGGAGCCCTGCCGACGCGGCCGCGGCGCCCAACAAGGTGACGAGCGGTCCCTGTACCATGTTACACAGTGCCAGCACGATGTAAGTCCAATAGCCGAGCTCAAGGACCTGCCCGTTCTGCAGGTCGGCCCAAAAGCGTTGAACTACCTCAATCAGCGACTCCATATAGTAAACCTGTTCGATAGCATAGGGTGAAAAACGATGAGCCGAGACCTTTCACGACTCCGGCCAAAGTGGGTAGAACATCATCCACTGCTCAGGATGTGCGCGGACATACCTTTCCAAAACACTGGTAAGCTTAGTGGTATTATCAAGCACATCTTTTCGCCAGTTGCCGGTACGCACCAGTTCAATAGGTCCTGTAACCTCCAAAACATAACCCTGTTTTGGGTCATACTGGCAGCCGCCCATGAGAACTGTTGCTTCGCTCATCATTGCCAATCTTGCAGGCCCCAGGGGTAAGTAAGCCGGGCGGCCGAAGAAGCTGATCAACTCACGATCCTCTGGGATGGGGCGATCCCCGGCGGTTACAACGATACCACCGCCTTTCAATCGGCGGACAGCCGCCCGCAGCGATTCAGGTGTGATTGGGGTGACCTCAAAACCCGCCCTGATCCGTAGACGATTCAATACGTGGAAACCCGGTACCGGGTCCGATACGGTGAGCACCTGAACGGGAAACCCATATGCTCCGAAGGCCAATAAAACAAGATCGAAGTTGCTCATATGCGTTCCCAGCAGCAGAACACCCCGACCTCTACTCATTTCCGATCTAATACAGGTAAGCATAGATTCGGGGATGCGTACCATCTCGGCATGCACTTCCGGGGGCCGGCCTATGAGATGGAAAAAGTCATAGTAGGTCTGCCCGGCATGAGCAAAGAGTTGACGCGCCATGTTGTGAAGTGCCTTTTCCTCTGCCTCCGGGCCAACGATCTGGCGCAAATTGCCCCGAACCGTCCAATAAACCTGAGGCCTTCGGCGTGCAATGATAGTGGCTGCAATCTGTGCCAGCCGATACCCGATCCTTTTGGGCACATACTGGGCCAAGTAAATACCGAGCTGTGTAATCGGTCTGCTGCTAAAGAAATCTTGAAGGCGCATCTGGGATTCGGTTTAGATCTATCAGACTTTATAGGGATAATAATGGAATAAAGTTCATTTCTACAGGATATCGGCCTCTAAAGCAAGCAAACAAAAATGACCCGAATATCTCTCTGAGTAATGGCGGGTGATACGAGACGTGAAAACGGCCTGTGCCACATACCGAAAGTACAGGTAAATAACTGCTCTGCAGAGGGCCAGTAAATGAATGAACGAATCATGAAACGCTCAAGGCCGCAGTTGTCCCAAAAGAGAGCCTCATCCCAAAACACGCTTCTCCCCTTATATGAGCAGGCATTAGGGACCATATCCCGACACTCGCAGTCCTTGACGTTGAGCAACGGTCCTGTGTTTTTGATCATTTGGGGTTCCGGATTAATTATTGACACTCCGTGATCTTTCGCCTATGCTTCTTTCCGCCGAATACGCGTCTCCTTGTTTTCTGTTGTGTACTGAAAAATCTGCTGACATGTAATATTTCGAAAGAATTAACGCTCATGGTGCTCGTGACAACCTTTAGAGAAACCGTTAATCGGCATGGCAGCCAGAAGTCGTGCCCTTTTTTTCATTCTTTCGCTGATTTCCCAATAATGCCATGCTTCTGCCTCTCCGGTCCTCCGATGGCACCGGTTTTTGCGAATTAGACCATGGAACCCATGGCTTTTCGGTCTTACGTGAGCATGCACCTTTTCCAAAAAAAGGCAGGGCCTATCAGGCTATGAAAAATTATTCAGCAAAAACCGCATACATTACCGGTGGTTCCAGCGGAATCGGTCTGGCGATTGCCAGGGAACTCCTAAGGTGCGGGGCAACAGTGGTGCTCATAGCAAGAAACCATGAAAGGCTTGAGTCTGCTCGTGAAGATCTTCAATCACTTACGAGCAAAGAGCGCCAGACGGTTCATCTCGTCTCGGTTGATGTCTCCAAAATGGATCAGGTCCGAGACACGCTTTCCAGGACCGCAGAGACTTACGGTGCTCCTGATATTCTCGTCAATTCGGCAGGTATTGCCTATCCTAACTATTTCCAAGAAATTCCATATGAAAAGTTAGTTGACGTAATCACGATAAACCTGATAGGGACATGGAATGTGATTAGGGTTTTGGAACCATATATGAGAGACAAAGGTGGAACTATTGTCAACATCTCATCTATCGCCGGTTTTATTGGAACGTTTGGATACACCGCCTACAGCGCATCCAAGTTTGGAGTGATCGGCCTATCCGAAGCACTCAGAGCAGAGCTTAAGAGATACGGCATTAGTGTTTCAGTCCTCTGTCCCCCCGATACCGATACGCCGCAACTTGCCGAAGAAAATAAGACAAAACCAGCTGAAACCAAAGCTCTTTCAGAAAAATCAAAGCCAATGAGCGCTGAGGCTGTTGCAAAGGCCTGTATCCGCGGCATGGAAAAGGGGGAATTCATGATTATCTCCGGTTTTTCAGGAAAAATGATCTATCTGGCAAAACGTCTTTTTCCCACCTGGGTTAACTGGATGATGGACCGAGAGATACGACGGGTGCAGAAGCACGGCACCTGAGAGCAAAGAAAATGCGAGTGCTTTCTAGGATACGCACGATGATGAAGATGCCAAGATTTCAGGGGGAAGTATGAACGGTACACCAGGGATTTTCCAGAAATGCTATAACTTCACAGAAGCAGTGAAAGCTCGAGAATTCGGTCTTTATCCTTATTTCAAGCCCATTCAGGGCTCTCGGGGATCAAGGGTAATCATTGAGGGTCGGGAACTTATCATGGCCGGCTCAAATAACTATCTCGGGCTTGCCTTAGACCCGGAGGTTCGCGAAGCAAGCATAGAGGCTATCAAGAAATATGGAACAAGCTGTTCCGGCTCACGCTTCATGAATGGAACGCTGACCCTCCACGAAGAACTCGAGGAACGGCTCGCTGTCTTCGTAGGCAAAGAAGCAGCTCTCTGCTTTACCACAGGCTATCAGACTAACCTGGGTTCGATATCCGCACTTGTTGGGCGCGGGGAGCACGTGCTTACCGACAAATTTAACCATGCTTCCATCATGGATGGCATTTTTCTCGCCCTTGGCCTAAATCGCAAAGTCAACATCCACCGATTCAAGCATAATGATTTGGAGGACCTGGAAAAAAAGCTCTCAGGTATCCCCCCTGAAGCGGCAAAGCTGCTTGTAACCGATGGTGTTTTCAGTATGGAGGGAGATATTGCCAAGCTTCCTGAGCTCAAGGCCCTGTGCGAAAAATACCGTGTCGGGCTCTATCTGGACGACGCCCATGCAATAGGTGTAATAGGTAAGACGGGCCGCGGCACAACAGAATTTTACCACGATCAAGAAGGGCCCGACTTGATCATGTGCACCTTCTCCAAGGCTTTCGGCTCAATAGGCGGTTTTGTGGCAGGTGAGGAAAGGGTCATTGATTACATCAAGCATGTCTCGCGACCGCTCATCTTCAGCGCAAGCATGCCTCCTGCTAATATTGCCGCAGTCATGGCGGCCCTTGGCATCATTGAACGAGAACCCCAACGTGTAATCAGATTGCAGGAAATAGCCCGCAAAATGATACAGGGCTTCTCAAGCATGGGTTTCAATATCGGAAAAAGCGAAACACCCATTGTGCCCCTGATTATCGGGGATAACCAAAAGACCTTCCTTTTCTGGAAAAACCTCTTTGACAGAGGCGTGTATGTCAATCCGGTCGTAAGCCCGGGTGTTCCTCCGAACCGCGCCCTGATTCGGACATCATTTATGGCCATCCATACCGATGAAGAGCTAGATCAGACCCTCGAAATCGCAGAACAGGAAGGAAAAAAACTAGGCATAATCTGACCATCCCTCCTCATCCATTATGTTGACTCATATTGTGCAACAGGTCTGCCCTCTCGATTGATTGTGCCAAAGGCCTTCCTCAGTAATCTTTTTAGTCTGAATCCCGTTGATGCCGGTCAATTGACAATTGGTACCTTGACAGATTCTGTCTTTGTGATAATTATTTATTAGTAAAGTATGTGCCATAAATCCGCGATGAGGCTCTCTACAAAAGGAAGATATTCCGCACGGACTATGCTTGATTTGGCCCTCCATCTTGGAGAGGGTCCGGTATTGGTAAAGGATATCTCTGAAAGGCAAAGTATATCTCGGGGATATCTCGAGCAACTGTTTATTCCCCTCAGATCAGCGGGCCTGGTGAAGAGCGCTCGCGGCGCTTCGGGTGGATTTACGCTGGCTCGACCGCCCTCAGAAATATGGCTCACTGAAATCATGGAGGTTACAGAAGGTTCGACGGCACCTGTACCTTGTGTTGATGAGCCTGGGTTCTGTACCCAAAGCAACGAATGCACAACTCGCGAAGTCTGGGTGGAGATGAAAAGGGCCTGCGACAGCTTGCTCGATTCTATCACTTTGCAGGATTTGGTAGACCGGCATAGAAAGAGATGTACAGAATACGCAGAAGAGCAAAAATCTGAAAGACGCATTGGGTTTTGAGATAGTTGGAGTCTTCGGTGGCGAACATAGTTGCTGTATGCACCAGCAAGACAAAGGGCACGAGAAAAAAGACGGTGTCAGAGGCTACTGCTGAAAAGGATTTTGGTTTTCTTGGCGATGCCCATGCCGACCCCTGTACACATCGCCAGGTAAGCCTGTTGGCCGTTGAAAGCATTGAGAAGATGAGAGGCCTTGGTTTCGATGTTGGCCCCGGGGATTTTGCTGAGAATCTGACAACCAAGGGGATAAACCTCCTGTCCCTGTCCATTGGCACACATCTCACTGTTGGAAATGAGACCGTCCTTGAACTTACCCAATTCGGCAAGGAGTGCCACGCCAAATGTGCGATCTTCCGGCAGGCAGGCACGTGTGTTATGCCCACAGAGGGTGTCTTCGCCAGGGTAATCCGTGGCGGGGTTATCAGAGCTGGAGACCCAATAAGGATCGGAAATGTTGGATAAATTCCCCATCCTCCGCGCAACCAGGGACAGAATAATGGAGATGGAGGACATTGTTGTAAAGGAATTCCACCTCACGATCGTCCTGAATGACCGCGAACTGGTGGCGCTTTTGTGCTCCCCGGAAAAGCTGGATTGTCTCGCGATTGGCTTTTTGTTTTCAGAAGGCTTAATAAACAGCAAAGACGACATCAAAGAAATAGATCTTAATGCCGAGGGAAGCCTTGTGAGGGTGGCAACCAAAATGCCTCAGAAGTTCCCAGAGGATATTCTCTCTAAGCGGCTCATTGGCTCAAGCGGAGGAAAGGGAGGCTCTCCTTATGCCGGCATTGATCCACGATCGAAGATAGACACGCCCATCCACCTTTCGCCTTCTGAGGTTCTCAATCTCGTTGAACAATTCGTTCACCGCTCTGAACTATTCGAGTCTACCGGTGGTGTGCACAGTGCTGCCTTATGCGATACGAAGAGCATCCTGGTCTTCAGTGAGGATATCGGGCGACACAATGCTATTGATAAGGTCTTCGGTGAATGCCTCTTAAAGGATATACCAATTCATGATCGCCTGCTTGTTACCAGTGGGAGGGTATCCTCTGAGATATTGAGCAAGGCGGCTAAAAGGAAGATCCCACTCCTCATATCGAAATCCGCTCCCACAAATCTAGGGGTAAAACTAGCTGACGAACTGGGTATAACGCTCATTGGTTTTGTCCGTGAAAACCGGATGAATGTTTACACCCATAGCTGGAGGGTGGTGTCTCATGGAAAATGATCAGAATATAGTCATTTTGATAACCACCGGCACCGATGGAGAAGCCCGGCGAGTAGCCGAAGCACTCCTCGAGCACAGGAAAGCGGCGTGCGTCAATATCGTGCCCACGGTTACATCCCTCTTTTGGTGGGAAGGCCGAATGGATTCCGATCAGGAAAGCCTCCTGATTGTTAAGAGTAAGGCCTCGTCGCTTGATGAGATCGTTAGCCTGGTCAAAGAGATTCATAGCTACGACGTCCCGGAGGTAATCGCCTTGCCTATCATCGGTGGTAACCCCGACTATTTAAACTGGATAGGCGAAGAGACGCAATAGCAGGGAGTAATGAGCATATGTTAACCGCTCGTGAACGAGAACGGTATGACCGGCAAATAATGATTCAGGGCTTCGGCGAGGAAGGGCAAGAAAGGCTCAAGAAGGCCCGCGTGCTCATCGCCGGTGCTGGCGGGCTCGGGTCTCCGGCTGCCGTCTATTTGACTGCGGCCGGCATTGGCAGCATACGAATCGTTGACCATGATACGGTCGAGCTCAGCAACCTGAATCGGCAGATCCTGCACTGGCATGAAGACCGGGGCAAGAGCAAGGTTGACTCAGCCAAAGAAAAGCTCATGAGACTGAATCCGGACGTGAAAATAGAGGCCATCGGAGATACGATAACGGAAGCCAATCTCGATCACCTGGTATCCGACTGCAATCTCATTGTTGATGCCATGGATAACCTGCCCACGAGATACCTGTTAAACAAGGTCGCCATCGAAAACAATATCCCCTTCTTTCATGGAGCAGTCTACGGGTTCGAAGGAAGGGCTATGACCATCGTCCCCGGCAAATCGGCATGCCTCAGATGTGTGTATCGGGGGGTTATTCCTGAAGAGAAATTCCCGGTGATTGGAGTTACACCGGCGGTTATCGGCTGCATTCAGGCAACCGAGGCAGTAAAGTACCTCGTGGGGGTTGGTGAACTTCTGATCAATAAACTCTTAATTTATGACGGGCTCAGCATGCAGTTCACCGAATTGAGGGTCAAGAAAGACCCCCATTGCGAGCACTGCGGTCAGGCGACGAGAAAGGAGTAGGAATTGAGCATAACGGTAAATATTCACCAGGCATTACGCCATATCACGAACAATCAGGCCACAGTTAACGTTTCAGGTGCCACCGTAGGTGAGTGCCTCGCTGACTTGGTGCAGAGGTTTCCCGACATCAAGAGCAAGCTTTTCGACAAGAAGGGAAAGCTGCTCAACTATATTGATATCTACGTCAACGCCGAAAGCTCCTACCCGGAGGAACTTGCCAAACCGGTCAAGGACGGCGATAAGCTCTCAATAACCCTCATGATTGCGGGAGGCTAATGTCCACATCAGATCGGCGCGCCTGAGAGCTTTCCGCCCACGGCAACAGGATAAGGACAGGAGGAAGGGTTCTTCCACATGTTCCTTATGGCAAGACCCTCCTTAGGCTAAGCCTGCCCATGATCCTAACCGGCAATGGGCAGGGCGATGAGCAGAATTACTCTACCCAACGGGGTTCGCCTTTGACCGGGTAGCCTCCCTTTGCAAGCCTTTCCATGATCAGGTTAACGGTGGTCTTACTATCATCAAAGGTAACCGTGACCGTGAAGGCTTCTGCGTCAAGATGGTATTTCGTTATGCCATCAATACTCGTCAGGATAGACTTTATCCCTTCCTGTGGATCACCTCACCCACCACCTGGCGCAGGCAAATTCGGTACGGTTAACTTAACCGTTGCCTCAGGTGTGGCCGCTAGAAGGGCTTGTGAAACGTAAAGTAGTAAAAGACCAGCCGCTGCCAGGAACAAGAGAATCTTTCTATATTTCATGGAATCCTCCCTTTCAATTGAAACGTCTCTGATTAACTTAATCACATATCAGGTCGATTCAAAAGCAACAACTCTGGAAAACGATGAACTCATGTGGGGCAATGAACTAAATAAGTTGTCGCCTTCGACCGGACAGCCTGGGTGCCTCTCTGAAGAGCATTGCGATGGTTTTCTCAAAGCTGAATTATCCGATCGCACCTTTCCATAAGAGACTGCATGTTCTTTCTCTCCCTCCTTCCCAGTTCCCCTCCCCCAAGACTCGATCCGTAATAACCGTTCATAATCACCGTGGGTGTTGAGTTGAGCCATGAAAGGAGTTTGTAAAGCGCTCCGGCCTGCAAGTAGAGTGAAATATCGTTTACAAAAAGGGTCTTGCCGGGATTCTTTAGGTATTCGAGAAAGATGTTCTCTATCAATTCCGCATTTTGTTTCGCCAGCGTCTCGACTTCATCAGTGCTCCTCCCCATGAGCCTGGGTGCCACGATTGGTGCTGTGTAACACCTTATAACATCACCGGCCTCTATGTTCATCTTTCCGCCAACGCCTTTCGTCCGTTCTGGGGCCATATCTATGAGGGCAAGGTCATCTTCACCCTCGAAGATGAATTCGTTTATGAGTTTGCTCAGGTAGGTCGTTTTCCCGGTGTTCACCTCACCCACAATAATGATCTTTTTGTTCTTGAATTCGTGAACGCTCATTCCTCTTTCATGCTTAGTTTGCGACGGCATTAAACAAAACCAACCTTAACTAGAATGAATCTCACTGCAACCACGCTCGTCACCAAAAGGGTGAGGCCCCCCAAGACATTAAGCACAACCGAATTCCTGTATTCTCCCACTATGTTCCTTTTATTTAGCAGATAGAGCATAATGGCAATAATGAGCGGGGTCCCGCACAGTCCAAGAGCGAGCATCAGCGGAAGAAGCAGGAAAAAACTTCCCTTCATAAATGGGCCGAACGCACTCAACAATGCTCCCCCGAGAATAACCATATGGAATTTTCTAGTTTCAGGGTTCATGTCCCATTTCATTTTGTCAAATATGAAATAGGTGCCGGCCAAAAATGTAGGTGATATGGTAGAAAGGGTAGCGGCCCACAAACCAATGAGAAATATGACCATTGCATGCTTACCAAGCAATGGCCCAAGGCTCAAAGCAGCGTCGGTGGCCAGTTTTACCTTTATCTGGTTTGGATGCAAAACCGCGGCAGCCACGAGAAAAATGGCCACGCTGTAAATGCCGAAGGCGAATCCCATGGAAAGGGTGTTGTCGAACCGGGCCAAACCCAGGTCTTTTCTAGACCACTTCCTGGCATTGGTGTTATAGCTGTGCATGCCGATGATGGTTATGTGAACGGCACCTCCCAATATGGCCGCAATCATAAGGGCCGAGTCAATCCCGCCAGGAATGTTGGGGAGAATACCTCTAACGACATCAACGACCGTGAAATCGGCCTGGAACGCCGTTATGATAAAACATAACACCACGAACCCTACAAGGGCTTTGCAAAGGTTCTCAAACCACCGGTAACCGCCACGAATCAGCGCCAGTGAGATTATGATTGCGTACAGTATTCCCCACCAGGGGCTCTCAATCCCCGTTACAATTGAGGTGACGCCAACCAAGGCGTTCATTAAGACCAGTGCGGCAAGATACGTTGCAAGAGCGGCATCAATGGCCAAAACCCACGCCCAAATGGGGCCGAGACGGTCTTCAACTGTGGCAATAACTCCCCTGCCCTCCAGGATTCCGATTCTGGCTCCAAGGTATTGAGCAGTAGCTCCAAAGATCGCACTCAAGATTACAACCCACAAGAGCTCAAACCCGTAGGAGGCCCCTGCGATGCATACACTGGCAAGCGTGGCAGGTCCACAGGCTACGGCACTAATGATCCAGGCAGGCCCCATCTGACGGAAATATGTAGGCCATCTTCTTAGCATTTAGACTAGCCTCCTCCAAATGAATCCCCTTCCCCAATGGAAGAAGAGCTTTTTATATTGACAGTAATACCACTTTGTGGTATCTAATTTCAAGAGTTTCTTCACATTCCCGAGGAGATCTTTAGAGAAGGCTATGAACAGAGAGAAGTTCCTTCAGGCCCGTAACAAGTTAGACAAGACTCAGAAACAGATAGCTGAGCTTTTAGGCACGTCGCTTAAGGCAGTTCACAGCTATTAGCAGGGGTGGCGATCGGTGCCAGCCCATGTGGAACGGCAAATCTTCTTCCTTGTTTCAAGGAAAAGGGGTGATCAGAAAGGAAGGCAGGCTTGCTGGGTTATCAAAGAATGCCCTCCCGAGCGCAGAAGGCAATGTCCTGCATGGGAGTTCCAGGCTGGGACGCTTTGTTGGTTCATCAACGGCACCAGCTTCGAAGGGTAAGTGCGAGAAAACTATCACGTAAATATGAAGGTCTGCGGATCCAGCGAGGTGTTTTATTCTTTCCTGCAACGACACCTAAGCGCTAAGGCGCTCTTAAAGGAGCGAAGGCATCGAGGTGTTTGATCAATTAGAGACTTTGCAAAGTCAAAGGGGCAAGAGTGCCTGCATCTATGAACCGAAAGCTGTAACTGCCACAAACCTCTGATCAATAGAAATGCATATCATATCGCTGAATTCAACATTGATAGGGGCATGTGTAAGTTCTGCAGGACACCTAGCCCAGGCAGACGGGGCGATACATAATAGGGTTCTAAAGAATGCCTTGCGATATTGAATTCGGCAGTAACATAGCACGAGCGCGGACGAGGCAAAAATGTACATGGGTTTAACAGAAAAACAGATTAGGCGCTATAGCCGTCAAATTGTCCTCCCCGGGGTCGGAGGAAAAGGACAAAGGAAACTCCTGGAGGCCAAGGTTTTCATGGTCGGTGCAGGAGGTTTAGGTTCTCCAGCGGCCATATACCTAGCAGCAGCTGGGGTAGGGAAGCTCGGGATTTGTGATTCTGATCGTGTCGATTTGAGCAATTTACAGCGCCAGATTCTTCACCACACCCGCGACCTCGGGAGACCAAAAGTGGTTTCTGCAGCGGAAGCACTCAATGACATAAACCCTGACGTCGAAGTCGTCCAGTACCCGTTGCGGCTTTCCTCAGAGAATATCATGGACATCATTGCCGACTACGATATTGTCGTCGAGGGTAGCGACAACTTCCCCACGAAGTATCTAGTGAACGATGCCTGCTTCTTAGCGGGCAAGCCCGACGTCCATGCTGGCATTTTACGATTTGAAGGTCAAGTTACTGTATTCGTTCCCGGCAATGGGTGCCTTCGCTGCCTATGGCCTGCCCCACCGCCGCCGGACATGGTACCCAGTTGCCAGGAGGCAGGCGTCTTGGGTGCCCTTACCGGAATTGTCGGCGCCATCCAGGCGAATGAGGCGATCAAGCTTATCCTGGGTTTAGGAGAACCGCTGACAGGAACGCTGCTACTATTTGATGCACTACACATGGAGTTTTCGAAAGTACAGGTCAGTCACAGAGGCGACTGTGCCCTTTGTGGAAACAGCCCTACCATAAAAGAACTCATCGATTACGAACAGTTTTGCAGAATCAGTTAGGATACATATGAAACACCAGAAGAATTCGAAAGGAGGCACGATGCGCGCCGAAGCTAGACCGGAAGAAATCTGCGGAGCCAGAAATGAGACCAATGAAGCACCGAAAATTAATCGGGAGATCGATCTCAAAGGAGAAGTGTGTCCCTATACCTTTGTCAAGTCCTTGCTCGCCCTGGAGGAAATGGAGGTTGGAGAGGTGCTGCGCGTAACTGTGGACTACCCTCCCTCTGCAGAGAATGTTCCCAGAAGTTTGAAAAACGAGGGACATGAGATTCTGTCAGTAACTCGGATCGATAATACCGATTGGGAAATCACCGTAAGGAAAATCGCCCTGGATGAAGGGGAGTAAAAACTCAAAAAGATCGCATCTTGGCAGCCCAAATCGCACTGTCTATAGGCCACGGCACTGGTGATCCGGAAAGACCCCACCTGGCACACACACTTTTCGTCGTAACAATTACAGCCCTTCACACCAACCCGTCCCTATCCTCGAAGGAAATTTTTTCAAGGAAGGTATTTCTAGTTGACAAAAGTACCACAGCGTGGTATTTTTCTAAATTATGACGCCTTTTGGGATTAACCAAAACCGTGCTAAGGGCCCATATGGACAGTGAAAAATTTCTGCAGGCCCGTAAGAAGCTGGGCAAGACACAGAAACAGCTGGCCGAACTCTTGGGCACCTCGCTCAAAGCGGTGCACAGCTATGAGCAGGGATGGCGATCGGTGCCAGCCCATGTGGAGCGGCAGCTTTTTTTCTTGGTGTCGAGGAAAAGGGGAGATCAGAACGAAGGAAAGGCTTGCTGGGTTATCAAAAGATGCCCTCCCGATCGCAAGAAGCAATGCCCTGCCTGGGAATTCCGGGCCGGGAGGCTCTGTTGGTTTATTAACGGCACCATTTGTGGGGGTATTGTCCATAAGAACTGGAATGAAAAGATGAAGATTTGCCGGAACTGTGAGGTTCTATCATATCTGCTGCAACCTCAGGATTCCCATCATGAACCGTAGCACAGGCTTAGATTTAGTACACACAAAAGTGAAGCTCCCCGCGCTTCCGCGCGGGGCATCTATGACGAAGTCAAGCGGAACTCGGCCGAAGCCGCTCGTCTTTCCATCCTCCGTAGATAGGGTTACCCGGCCTTCGTAGCCTTTTTGGCTACTATGGCGGAGCAGGCCTGCGGACACCGTCGGCCATAGCCTATGGCGTCGGACGAGGACGGGCGCTCTGAGAGCTTCCGGCTTCGTCAAAACTTCGGCGGGACAAGTCGGCGCGGTCGCCTCGCCATCCGTGTCGAGCAGGACCCTACAGCAAGCTGCAGCCTATTCTGGCGAAGGCGAATAAAGGAGCTTAGGGATTTAGGCAAGATGATACACCGAGAAGTCTCAAAAAACCAAATAGTGGTGATGCCATGGATCATGCAGAGGCCCTTGAGGGCCACTATTGCGTGACGGCCTGAGTTAGAATGTAATAATTAACACTACTCGAAGAGGTTGAACATGGCTAAGACCATCAAAGAGATCAATGAAAAGATCAAGAGAGGAGAGGCAGTCGTAGTGACTGCCGAGGAGATTATCGACATTGTCGAAGAGAAGGGAGCTAAGAAAGCAGCTCAGCAGGTGGACGTGGTCACAACGGGTACCTTTGGTCCGATGTGTTCATCCGGTGCCTACTTTAACATCGGGCACAGCACCCCTAAGATAAAACTGGGTGGAGAACGGGCCTATCTGAATGACGTGCCTCTTTATACCGGCCTTGCTGCCGTCGATACCTTCATCGGGGCAACCGCTCTACCTGATGATGACCCGAGGAATAAAACCTTCCCCGGTGAGTTCAGGTACGGTGGTGGTCACGTAATCGAAGATTTGGTAGCCGGCAAAGATCTAAAGCTGGTTGCCAATGCTTACGGAACAGATTGTTATCCAAGGAGGAAACTGGAAACCTGGGTCAATATTAGAGATCTCAATGAAGCGGTGCTTTTCAATCCCAGGAATGCCTACCAGAATTACAACGTAGCTGTTAACCTGGGTAATACGGCTATTTATACTTACATGGGGATGCTCAAGCCCAATCTAGGCAGTGCTAACTATTGCAGCGCTGGGCAGCTCTCTCCTCTCTTGAACGATCCCTATTATAAGACAATTGGCATCGGCACAAGAATCTTCTTGGGAGGGGGAATCGGCTACGTAGTCTGGCAGGGGACTCAGTTTAACCCCGCGGTTCAGCGCAAAGACAACGGTACACCGTGTGTTCCTTCAGGAACCTTAGCCGTTATCGGAGATTTGAAACAGATGAGCGCCGAATGGCTGGCAGGTACATCCATGCAAGGTTACGGAACAACCCTTACCGTTGGCATCGGCGTTCCGATTCCCATCCTAAATGAGGAAATGTGTACGTATACCGCAGTAAATGACGAGGAGCTATGGACTCAGATCGTCGACTACGGCGAGAGCTATCCTCAGGGAAAAAAGGGGAGCCTCGGCGAAGTGAACTACGCCCAGCTCAAGAGCGGTAAGATCACCGTTCAAGGCATGGCGGTTCCCACCGGGAGCCTTTCAAGTTATCCCAAGGCAGTAGAGATAGCCAAAACATTAAAGGAATGGATTGAGAAAGGGGACTTTCTGCTCACTGAACCGGTAGGCTTTTTCCCAGGGCCTGAAACGGGCACCACGTGCAAACCGCTTAGGGAAAGGCCTCTTGAAAAATAGGCTGAAAGGAAAGCGCGGGAGGCGCAGATGAGAATATACCTGATCTGCGCCTTCCCCATTTCCGCTTCTTGGAGGTTGTTAAGATGATCTCTCAAAGAATAGTACTCCATTTTCCGTATAAGCTGGCCGATCAACCCATCGTGCATAGGTTGGTCAAAGACTATGACCTCGAATTTAACATTCTCAAGGCCTATATTACCGCAGAGGAAGGAGGCCTCTTGGTTTTGGAATTGGGTGGTGAAGAAAAGAACTATGAACGAGGTATCCAGTATCTGAAGGAGGTGGGAGTAAAATTGCAGCCCCTATCTCAAGATGTTGTTCGCAATAGCACAAGGTGCAGTCACTGTGGTGCCTGTGTTCCTTTGTGCCCGGCTGCTGCCTTTGAGGTTGTACCGGTAACGAGAGAGGTTCATTTTCATGACACCAAATGCGTTGCCTGTGGGCTCTGCGTCAAGGCCTGCCCGTTACGGGCAATGGAGGTAAGGTTCTAATGGCTCAGAATACGAAATATCCTGAAAACATGGGTGAGTAGTTCAAATGCTTGAGAGAATTCGAGAGGATATCCAAACAGTGTTCGCGAAGGACCCAGCAGCGAGGAGCGTGCTGGAGGTCCTCATCTGCTATCCCGGGCTTCATGCCCTCTGGTTACATAGAATAGCCCACCTGCTCTGGAGGCATGAGTTCTTTTTTGTCGCGAGACTTGTATCCCATATCGGCCGATCATTATGCGGCATCGAGATTCACCCTGGAGCAAAGATCGGCCGGCGGTTCTTTATCGACCATGGTATGGGGGTGGTCATAGGTGAAACTGCCGAGATCGACAATGATGTTCTGTTATACCAAGGCGTGGTTTTGGGCGGCACAACCCTGGAAAAGAAGAAGCGCCATCCCACGTTGCAAAATCGCGTAGTCGTTGGAGCAGGGGCGATAATTCTGGGAGCCATTACCGTTGGGGATGGAGCCAGAATCGCCGCCGGCAGCGTCGTTGTCCGAGACGTGCCCCCAGGGGCTACGGTAGTCGGTGTACCCGGAAAGATAGGTAAAGAGTTTTCATCAAAGGAGATCCGGGCCTTGGAGCATGGAAACCTGCCCGACCCGATAGCCGATGCCATTCAGTTCGTGCTCACGGAGCAGAAAAAACTCGAGAAACGAATAAAGGAATTAGAGTCAAAAGAGAACAAACCTGTAGAATTACGGGAATATCTGAATAATAGACCGGAAACCATAGAAGCGCCTTCGGGGGTATCCGAAGAACTCATCAAGAAGGGAACGCTGTAAGTTGTAAGCCATCAGTCGACCAAGGTTCTGATGTCTTGGTTGAGGGATTTGAGGTAGGAGACAATGCGAACAGTAGAATTTGTAACCAAAGAAATGGGTCGCAGGAAGAGGAAAACAACAGCCGGTATCCTATGTATACTCCTGGGTATCAGTATCTTTGTGGCTGCCCAGACTATCAACAGCGCCTTGTATGATAAGGCCAAAGAGCAGCTCTTGAGATTCGGCGCGAATATCATCATCCAGCCCGGCGGCGAGCTCTTTGACACAAACGCCCTAACACAGGGCACCGCGTTGCTGCCCGAGGTATACGGTAAAAGGATACAAACCATAGAGCACGGCGGAATGATCGTGGCGGTATCGCCCAAATTGCATGAACGTTTCGTGGTTGGTGATGTCAGCCTTTCAGTGGCCGGCATTACGGAGGACGAAATCAAGGCCAAACCCTGGTGGATGATCGACAGGAAAATAGTTACTGATCAGTTCCCACAAGGCAACGAAATCCTTCTGGGCCATTACACAGCGGCTCATGTAGGGCCTGTCAGCCAGGTAAAGCTCGGGGATGAGGTATTCAGGGTAAGCGGGATCTTGGACGAAACCGGTTCAGCCGATGATCTCATGGCATTCGTACCATTACATATCTTGCAGGGCCTCACCGGGAGAGAAAGGTTGGTGAACGTGATCGAGGTCTCTACCAGCTGTATCTCGTGCTCCACCATGAACCTCTATGATATCGCCGATGAGATAGACAAAGCGCTCCCAGACGATGCCAGGGTGATACCGGTGAAACAGATAGCCGAAGCTCAGATCGGCACCCTTACCAAGATCGAGGACTTTATTCGCATCGTTTACATTGTCGTATTATGTCTGGGCGGTTTTCTCGTGATGAATTACATGTCCTCAACCGTGTCTGATCGTCGCCACGAGATCGGCATTCTCCTGGCCATTGGAGCCGATGCAAGGAAATTATACACGTTTTTTATCCTAAAGGCCCTGTTTCTGGGCGTGATCGGCGGTCTCGCCGGTTACGCATTGGGTACGATCATCTCGATGGCGGCAGGCCCCCAGCTTGCCGGTACGCCTGTCCCGCCAATACTCCATCTCTTACCGTATTCCGTTGCTATCTCAACGGCCATTTGCATCACAGCGAGTATATTGCCGGCTAAAAGGGCCGCCCAACTTGACCCGGTTGAGGCGCTACAGGAGGTGTGAGAATGATCGAACTGAAGAGCGTGACAAAGTCCTATGGGAGCATTGGAGCGCTGAACAACGTTAGTTTACAGGTAGAGAATGGCGACTTTATCGCAATAGTCGGTCCTAGTGGAAGCGGTAAAACCACATTCCTAAATCTGGTCGCGGGGTTATTGACCCCAACATCGGGCGAAACCCTGGTTGACGGCGTATCGCTTGGAAAACTGGGGCCGCGGGAACGGGCGGCCTTCCGGAGGAAGAAATTTGGCTTCGTGTTTCAGACATTCAATCTCATTTCGTACCTTACAGCTATTGAAAACGTAGAAATACCGCTCTATTTCGCCGGGGCACATCCCACCAAACAGAGGGCCAGAGCCAGCCAATTGCTGGAGAAGGTCGGCTTGAAAGACCGATTCTTCCATCTGCCCTCTGAGCTCAGCTTAGGCGAGCAGCAACGGGTCGCCATTGCGCGCGCCTTAGCAAATAATGCCTCTGTCATACTGGCAGACGAGCCCACCGGAAATCTGGACACCAAAACCGGAGAGAATCTCATGGGATATGTGAAGGAACTCAACGGACAAGGGGTAACCGTGCTCTTGGTGACGCATGATGCTGCAATTGCGGATTTCGCCAAGAGAAAAATAGAAATTGTAGACGGGAGGATAATGTAATGAAAGGCAAACAAATTATGTTCTTTTCCATTGCGGTGCTGGTTATTATAGGATTAAAATTGGACAGTTGGTCCTTGCCCGAGCCTCAAAATTCGGATAGGATCCAGCTGGGCATGTACGAGGGGAAAGTAGACTATGATTCCAAACTGGGTTATTACTATATTGAGGCCAGGGGAGCACGCTTTCCCTTCAAGACAGACCCAAGAGAGGCCCTTACGGTAACCCTCGACGCCCCGGGAAAGGACATGCTCGCCAAACACTCGGCACTTCTGCTGGGGATGATGGGTGAAAAAGTGGTTCGCACTACCATACTGATAAACCCGGATGAGGAGGATGAAGTCATGCCGGCCGTAAGAGACCTGGCGCTCTATCTGCAGATCGTCAATCGTAACAAATTCAATGGTATCGCCTACACAAAACCCGGCAGCAAGTCACCGAGTTCCGTTAAGGATGGCTCTCAGATCCAGTCACTGGACTCGGATGCCACGCCCATGACTCCTGTAATCCAAATAAAAGGCCCTAAGAGCGGGGGCCGAGAGACGCTGGTAAGGGTTTTTGGAGACGGCAAATTCGTCATCGAAGGGAAAACCACTGACGAGCTCTACCGGGCAGCGGATTTCGTGAGCGTAACCCTTCTCAAGATGCTCTGCGGCAGCAACGACTGCCCTGATGTCGCTGCCTGTGCGACCGGCGGAGATTGTGGGTGCGGTTAATATCCTCGAAGGACCTAGAACGGACGGAATTGAGACAAAGGTTGCCATGAAAACCAGCACAGACAATAGAAAGGGGAAATCCCAAAACCTCGAGGACATTCTCCTGGATATGGAGAGCGTTCTCATTGCTTTTTCCGGCGGTGTGGATAGCACGCTCCTCTTGAGGGTTGCCAAGGATGTGTTGGGAAACAAAGTCCTTGCCGTTACGGCCAGCTCCACCGTTTATCCTTCCGAAGAGATAGAACAGGCGAAGGCCCTTGCTCATAACCTGAAAGCACGACATGAGATCATCGAAACCCGGGAACTAACGAACCCTAAATTCGTCAGCAATCCAAAGGACAGGTGCTACTGGTGCAAGAAAGAACTCTTTGCCGAACTTACAAGCATTGCCAAAGAGAATAACCTGAAGTATGTCGTGGACGGAAGCAACTTCGATGATCTGGATGACTTTCGTCCCGGCATGGAAGCGGCCCGCGAATTAGGGGTAAGATCGCCCCTTCAGGAGGCCATGCTGACCAAGCCCGATATTCGTTCCATGAGCAAAAGGATGGGCCTACCCACGTGGAGCAAACCCTCCTTCGCCTGCCTCGCTTCTCGCCTTCCCTACGGCACGCGGATAACAAGGGAAAATCTCATCACGATTGATAAGGCAGAACGCTTTTTGAAGGATCTCGGGTTCACGCACGTACGAGTGAGGCATCATGATACCATAGCCAGAATAGAAGTCCCCAAGAAAGATATTCCCAGATTGTTAAGTGATAAGCCGAGCTCGAAGATCGTATCCTATTTCAAAACGTTGGGTTACTCCTATGTAACGGTTGATCTGGAAGGATATAGAACGGGGAGCATGAACGAGGTTCTAACGGAAAACGGCAAAGGATGAGAAGAATATACCTTGACTACGCGGCCACTACTCCTGTTGACCCGGAAGTTGTAAAGGCGATGTCATCATTCTTCACCGACACCTTTGGCAACCCCTCCGGTACCTATTCTTATGGCCAGGAGGCGAAGGGAGCCATCGAGGAGGCGCGGGCTAAGGTTTCCGAGCTCATCGGGGCAGAGGTTGATGAGATCGTCTTCACGAGCGGCGGGACCGAGTCCGATAACTTCGCACTTGTGGGCGTGGCCTATGCAAACGAGGCCAAAGGGAATCATATAATCACCACCCCTGTTGAGCACCATGCGGTGACAGAGACCTGCAAGTTTCTGGAGGAGAGGGGGTTCCGAATAACCTATGTCCCGGTAGACGAGTACGGCCTGGTGGATCCCTCTGATGTGAAGAAGGCGATAACCGGTGATACCATCCTAATTTCGGTGATGCACGCCAACAATGAAATGGGCACGATCGAGCCGATAGCGGAGATAGGGAAGATTGCGAAAGAGCGTGAAATCTATTTTCATACCGATGCTGTGCAGACTGTAGGCCATCTGCCGGTAGATGTGGATGAGCTTGGCATTGATCTGCTCTCCCTCTCGGCGCATAAGCTTTACGGCCCCAAGGGGGTTGGGGCATTGTATATCAGGAGGGAAACCAGACTGGCCCCGTTGATGCACGGCGGCGAGCAGGAGAGGCGGCGACGGGCGGGCACCGAAAATGTCCCCGGAATCGTCGGCCTTGGCCGGGCAATAGAACTCGCCCGGCAGGAAATGAGCAACGAAACAGATCGGCTCACATCCCTTCGGGACAAATTGATCATGGGTATCCTCGAGCGGATTGACCATACCCGTCTCAACGGGCATCCCGCAATGAGGCTGCCCAACAATGTTAATATAAGCTTTGGGTTTTTGGAAGGAGAATCAATAGTCTTGAACCTCGATCTTGAAGGCATCTGTGCTTCTACTGGCTCAGCCTGCAGTTCGGCCAGCCTTGAGCCGTCTCATATTCTCTCGGCGATGGGGCTTTCCTCTGAACAGGTCTATGGTTCGGTACGGCTTAGCCTTGGGAAGTGGACTTCCGAGGAAATGATAGAGCGGGTCTTAGAAGTTCTACCGAAGATCGTTCACAGGCTTCGAGCTGTGTCGCCACTCTCGTAGGTGGGGATAAGACAACTGCCCTCTGCTCGGTTGCGAGTCCATCAATTCACTGTCTTAGGATTATTGAAACAGGCCTTGCATCCAAAAATAAGGGGTCTGAGGCCTACCTTATTTACTGTCGTATGGGTATGAACTCAAAAAGGGTCATCGTCGCCATGAGCGGTGGAGTAGATTCCTCGGTCGCCGCAGCCATCCTCAAAGAGGAAGGCTATCAGGTGATTGGGGTAACCATGCAAATATGGCCCCCGGATAGGCAGAAACGTGAGTTAGACCCATTTGGTGGTTGTTGCGGGGTCTCCGCAGTAGAGGATGCCAAGAGGGTAGCCTATAAACTGAATATCCCTCACTACGTGCTGAATTTCAGGGACATCTTCTTTCAAAAGGTTATTACTCCCTTTTGTCAAGACTATAGCCTGGGAAGAACCCCAAATCCCTGCATCAAGTGCAACCAGTATATAAAGTTCGGTGCGCTGTTGCGCAAAGGCCGGGAGTTGGGCGCATCTTCCATTGCCACCGGTCACTACGCCAGGGTAGAGAAGGATCAGGTGACAGGAAGATATGCTCTCAGAAGAGGGTTTGACCGTCGCAAGGACCAATCTTATTTCCTCTATCCGCTGACGCAGGATCAATTGAAACGTGTTCTCTTTCCCGTGGGAGATCATTCAAAGGAGGGCGTTAGGGAAATCGCAGGAGAACTCGGGCTTTCCGTAGCTGCAAAGCCTGAAAGCCAGGAGATTTGCTTTATCCCTCATAATGATTACCCTAGATTCCTCAGGGAACACACCCCACCGACAGCAGTGCGAGGTCCAATAGTGGATCGGCAAGGGGATGTCCTAGGGGAACACCAGGGGATCCCCTTTTACACCATAGGCCAGCGAAAGAGACTCGGGATATCCTCCAGCGAGCCGTTGTATGTAATCGCGATCAACCCGGAAGAGAATTCCATCGTGGTAGGAAGTAAAGGGGAGACATATGGGGACGAACTGATAGCCTCCCACCTCAACTGGATATCAATAAACAAACTGGAGCATTCGATTGAGGCGAGTGTGAAGATACGATACCTTCACGAGGAAGCCGAAGCAACAATAACGCCACTTAATGAAGATAAGGTCAACATAAGGTTTAAAGAATTACAAATGGCCATCACGCCGGGGCAGGCAGCAGTTTTCTATGAGGGCGATACGGTAATAGGCGGCGGAACGATAGAGAGGGCCGGAGGAGAACATCATTGCCGAAACAATTGCAGCGCACAACCTATGGCTAAAAGAACCCAACACGCAGAAGCTTGTGGAGATCTGATTCCTGCTTGCACGGGAGCTGATTTTCATAAACACCTCCAGAAGGGCTGATAAAGATGGCAGACGAAACACAGAAACTTTCTATAGTGCGTTTTACTGAAAAGGACAAAAACAGGATAGAGGACTTAGTAGCCCGGGAACGTCCCCTTACCATCATGCTCAACAATAGGGAATTGGTGACCCTGTTATGCACACCAAAGGATTTGAAATACCTGGCTGTCGGCTTCCTTTATTCTGAAGGCTTGATAAGTAGCAAGGATGAGATCAAGAAGATAACGGTTGACGAAAAGAGAGGTGTGGTCCGTGTCGAAACCGAAGAAGATAACGAATCAGCCGGCGAACTCGTATTCAAGCGTTTCATAACCTCAGGGTGCGGAAGGGGAGCCTCCTTTTACAGCTCTGCTGATGTGGGAGCTATGGCAAGGGTGGAATCCCAAATAAGGTTATTAGCGGAAGACGTTTTCGCCCTGATGAAGGCATTCCATCACCGCTCAAAGCTTTATAGGATGACTGGTGGCGTGCATAGTGCTGCTCTTTGTGACGCAGGGGACATTCTCCTCTTCGCCGAGGACATCGGCAGACACAATGCCATTGACAAAATCTTCGGTCAATGTCTTCTACAAGATTTGCCAACCGATGAACACGTAATAGTCACCAGCGGCAGAATCTCCTCCGAGATATTGCTCAAGGTAGCCAAGAGAACCATTCCCATAATCATCTCGAAATCCGCGCCTACTGATCTCGGGGTGAAGTTAGCCGATGAATTGGGCATAACCCTTATTGGTTATGTGAGAGGGAAGAGAATGAATGTCTATACTCATGAGTGGAGAATCGTGATTGATGCAGAACAGTAATGAAAAACTTAAAGAAAGCATAGTAAAGCTGAAAAGAGAGAGAAACGCCGTCATTTTGGCTCATAACTACCAACGGGGCGAAGTTCAAGATATAGCTGATTTCGTCGGCGATTCGTTGGGGTTAAGCCAAACCGCTGCTGGAACCGATGCAGCAGTGATAGTCTTTTGCGGGGTCCATTTTATGGCGGAAACAGCTTCGATCCTTTGCCCGGACAAGATTGTCGTGCTTCCCGATATGAATGCCGGCTGTCCCATGGCAAACATGGTCACTGCTGAAGAATTGAGGGCGATGAAACGGGAACACCCGAGGGCTGCCGTGGTCTGCTATATCAATTCAACCGCAGAGGTCAAGGCAGAATCAGATGTTTGCTGTACCTCGGCCAATGCCCTCAAGGTTGTAGAAAGCCTCGATCGCGAAGAGATACTATTTGTCCCTGACAAGTATCTCGGCCATTATGTCTCCATGAAGACTGACAAGGATTTGGTCTTCTGGCCGGGCTATTGCCCCACGCATCTCAAGATACTCCCAAAACATATTACCGATCTGAAGCAGAAATATCCCTCGGCAAAGGTTATTGTTCATCCCGAGTGCCGGCCGGATGTTGTCGCCCTCGCCGATGAAGTCCTAAGTACTGGAGGGATGTGCCGGTACGCCATGAGACAGGATGTCAGCACAATGATAGTGGGCACCGAGATTGGGATACTCCATCGGCTCAGAAAGGAGAACCCGGGCAAGGAGTTTATTCCTGCCTCAGGGCAAGCGGTTTGCCCTAATATGAAGTTGATTACCCTCGAGAAGGTCCTCAGTTCATTGGATGAAATGAAACATCAGATCAAGGTCCCAAAGAAGATCCGCCTGAAGGCGAAGGCAGCCGTGGATAAGATGCTAAAGGCAGTTTAGACGGTAGGTCACCACCCTGCTGTTCCTGTTAGGCAATTTCTGGGATTGGCGCCGGAACTCATTCTCTCAGAAATTTTCCAAGCCTATCGGGGACCGTAATACTCTTTATAACTCTAATGATTGTTTGGACCACTGCGCCGCGATCCGAGCAACCACACGTGGCCACCTCGATTGCACGAGGTCACCCTGACTAAAAGGCTATGCTATTCAGGGCGAAAACAATTCACTTCACCCACTTAGGTTCTCCTGAAACCGGATATCCTCCCTCTGAGAGGACTTCAATAATCTCTTGTACAGTGGTCTTTTCCGGATCGAATGTTACCGTTACCGTGAAAGATTCCGGGTACAGACCGAAGTTCAACACCCCTTCAGCATTTATTAGGATAGACCTTATCCTATCTTGTGGCTGACCTCAGCAGCCGGCAGGAACATTCATTACCGTTAACTCAACTGTCCTCGCCGTTCCTGCCGTACGCGCGTAATGGCACCCGAACATTACAAAGAGGCATAGGAGCGAAATACCTACAGCAATTTTTCCATTCCTCATGATATCTTCCTTTCCCAGGTAACTATTTTTTTCGGGTACAATACAATTAAGGCCTCATGTAACTCAAGGAAAATTTTATCGAAGCTCTTGCCTTTTTAGAGGGGCATTCAAGAACCCGGCACACAATGAAACGACCAATATTCTCAAAACCCCGGTTTTTACCCTTTGTTACGCTAACTCCTGCAGGTACGAGAATGCTGCAGGTCCTCAATCACCATTTCATTGTGTTTTCGGTGATGTAGTCGACAGGAAACCCTTTGACTAACTACCTTTACCCTGATAAAGAGGTTGAGGTGCTTACCCTTAAGAATCCGTTCGTTCTTGATGTCGATTACTGAATCTGATACATTTACCATAATAAAGGCGATCAAGGAACGTGGTCTTTTAGATAAGATTGCCCTGATTTCTTCAATCTGGTTCGGCGCAGGTCTGTTACCGGGAATGCCCGGTACGTTTGGCACGGTCGCGGCCATCCCACTGTATGTAGCAGGAAGTCTTCTCGGCCCTCAGTACCAGTTCTCAATTCTGCTGATAATAGCCATTGGCGCAATCTGGTCATCTCACCGGAGCCAAAGAATCCTTGGTTCGGACGACCCACCGGTGATCGTCGTTGATGAGGTAGCTGGTTTCTTGCTCACCACTGCGTTCATCCCCTTTACGTGGCCGGCTCTGGCAGGGGGGTTCTTTCTTTTCAGGTTTTTCGACATCCTGAAGCCGCCACCTATAAAGACCATCGAAAAAAAACTGAAGGGGGGGATCGGCATAGTTCTTGACGATCTGTTGGCGGGGGTATACGCCCACATATCGTTGAGACTTCTTCTCTTTATGCTCAATTGAAAACGTGCTATTGAAAAAAGTTATGCTTACAGAGATCATCATTATCGGCGATGAACTGATTTCAGGAAAGACCAGAGACCTCAATGGTTGGTATGCATCAGGGTGCCTCATATCGTGCGGCCTTGAAGTGAACGAGATTACCACGGTCGGCGACAACTGCGATACACTTTCCGCTGCGCTGAGGACCGCTGTCAAGAGGTCTCGTTTTGTTATCGTCACTGGTGGTTTGGGGCCCACTGACGATGACCTGACCGCCGAGATAGCAGCAAAGACCTTAGACAGACCCCTTTATCTTGATCAAGGCCTATTCGACCACATAAAGGATTGCACCGAGAGATCAGGCCTGACCTGGTCTCCAAACCTGGTAAAACTGGCCTGGCTTCCCAGGGGGGCAAAGGTTTTAGACCCTCAAGGATATGCCTGTGGCTTTTCCATTTCAAAAAGAGACAGTCAACTCTATTTCCTGCCCGGTGTACCTGAGCAGATGAGGCAGTTGTTGGATCGGGTTGTTGTTCCGGATATCCTGAGGCGCTATAGACCGCCTCTTGTCCCGCGGCACAGGATACTCAAGGTCTTTGGGCTGGGCGAATCTCAAATTGCCGATATCCTCAGTGGTCTCAGTGATGACCTGAAGAGGGTCATGTTCGGCTTCTATCCGTCTTTCCCCGAAACTCGCATTACCATTACAATCCGGGGAGAAGATCTAGCGGAGATCGAAGAGGAATTGACACGGGCTGAAGATAAAATCCAAGGCCTGTTAGGTCCCTATGTTTTTGCATCGGGAGATAAAACCCTAGAAGCGGTCGTTGGAGAATTGTTGACAGCCCGAAATGTGACACTATCTTTGGCTGAATCATGCACGGGCGGGCTCATCGGCCACAGGCTCACCTCCATATCAGGCAGTTCAGTGTATTTCGAGCGGGGGGCTGTTGTGTACAGCGATCGATCGAAGGTGGAGATGCTTGGCGTACAACAGCATACCCTTGACACATACGGGGCCGTGAGCGATCAAACGGTAAGAGAGATGGCCGAAGGTATCAGGAGGTCCGCAAGAACGGATATGGGATTGGCCGTGACTGGAATTGCCGGCCCCTCAGGAGGTTCGGAGACCAAACCGGTTGGTACCGTCTTCATTGGACTTTCCGTACGCGGCAGGGTATTCTCCAGCCAGTATCGGTTTCCCGGAGACAGGCAGAGCGTAAAGGTTGCTACTGCCGAGATGGCGCTTGATTGGGTGAGGAGATACTTACATGGGCATCCGTTCATTCCTGGCATTTGAACTTCCCCTCCAGATCAAAGAGCAGGTTGGGGAGATCTCTAAAGAATTGCAGCAATCACGTTTGCCCGTGAGGTGGGTTAAGGTAGAAAATATTCATCTCACAATCGTCTTTCTTGGCCCTGTTACGGAGGAAACCATAGCCGGCGTAAAGCAAAAGGCCGGCTCAATTGCCGAGAGGTTCTCCGCCTTCCAGATCAGGCTCAACAGGGTAGGCGTATTCCCCAACTGGAGGAGACCACGGGTATTGTGGATTGGCCTTGATGGTGAAATAGGGGGCCTGTCAGACCTGCGGGATGAACTGCAGGCGGCATTAGAGGAGCTCGGTTTCAAGCCGGAAAATAGGCCTTTCAGGCCACACCTGACGTTGGGCCGGTTCAAAGGTACAGTGAACCGGGGCGAGGAATTGAAATGGATTCTTGACAGATTTCATGATATTACTAGTGACGAGGATTACCTGAAGGAACTGATTCTTTTCAAGAGTGACCTTAGACCGGCCGGACCAGTTCATACAAAGATGGCCGCTTGGCCATTGAAAATACTGTAAATGTAACACGTTAGCTCTTTGAAAAGGTAGCGCTCCTGTCCATTTGCTGATGCCCAGTGGCTATTCATAACAGAACCCAGGGGACCGAGCATGGGGGTATCTTTTTTTGCTCTGTCCTCTAAACAAGGCCCCGTACAGGGCCGTTTCAAACCGACGCACCGCCCCGTAAGCCTTAGCACTAAGGTAGCAGCCTGCGTGCGCCGTTTTGAAACGCCCACTGCTCTGAACGATGGGAGGACAGAGTCAAAAAAAGATACCCCCATGCTCGGGTTGAGGTTAATTTCAAAGAGCTAACGTGTTACCAGTAAACAGGTCTTACAAAAGGGAGGCATATTATGGCAGTAGATTCGGAAAAGGAAAAGTCTGTCGGTCTCGCCATTTCACAAATCGAAAAGCAATTCGGTAAAGGCTCCATAATGAAGCTGGGGCAAGCCGGGGCTGTGATAGACATTCCGGTCATTTCCACGGGCTCACTTGCCCTCGATTACGCCCTTGGCGTGGGCGGCGTACCACGGGGACGAGTGGTAGAGATCTATGGCCCTGAGTCCTCGGGAAAGACGACGTTGGCCTTGCACATCGTTGCAGAGGCACAGGCCAAAGACGGAATTGTTGCCTTCATAGATGCTGAACACGCCCTCGATCTTTCCTATGCCAAGAGGCTCGGCGTAAATATAGATTCCCTTCTCGTATCCCAGCCCGACAACGGTGAGCAGGCGCTGGATATCGCCGAAATCCTGGTGCGAAGTGGGGCCATAGACGCATTAGTAATCGACTCGGTTGCAGCCCTCGTTCCTCGGGCCGAGATAGAGGGGGAAATGGGAGATCAACAGGTGGGACTCCAGGCACGGCTCATGTCTAAGGCCCTCAGAAAACTGGCGGCCAGCATTAACCGATCGATGACATGCGTTATTTTCATTAATCAGATACGGATGAAGATCGGCGTGATGTTTGGAAATCCGGAGACCACAAGCGGCGGAAATGCGCTCAAATTCTATGCCACCCAGCGTCTCGACATCCGAAAGATAGCCGTGATTCAGGAAGGTGATAAGACAGTAGGCAACAGAACACGTGTAAAGGTAGTCAAGAATAAGGTCGCCCCTCCCTTCAGGCAGGCTGAGTTCGATATCATCTATGGCACCGGTATATCAAAGGAAGGAGACCTGCTGGACCTCGGGGTTGAATTAGACATCGTTGAGAAAAGCGGCTCGTGGTACTCATTCAACGAGGAAAGGATTGGGCAAGGGAGAGAGAACGTTCGGAGGTTTTTGAGCGAACACCCGGATATTACGAGTGATATCTCCGTTCGGGTAAAAGAGAAACTCGGCCTCGGTGAAAAACAAGGCGCCCCCCAGACCAACACCGATAACTCACAAGAATAATACAGTCGACGACCTATGGAGAGCAGAAGCATTAGAGAGAAGTTTTTGCAGTACTTTAAGGATCATGGCCATGAGATCGTAAAAAGCGCCTCACTGGTTCCCAAAGACGACCCTACCCTGCTTTTTACCAATGCCGGCATGGTTCCGTTCAAGACCCTGTTTCTTGGCTTTGAGCAGAGGGGATACACGAGGGCAACGAGCTCCCAAAAATGTGTCAGGGCTGGAGGAAAACATAACGATCTCGATGAGGTAGGATATACCAACAGACACCACACCTTCTTTGAAATGCTCGGTAATTTCTCCTTCGGGGATTATTTCAAAGAAGGAGCAATCGAGATGGGCTGGGAGCTTTTGACCGCGGGGTACGGCTTACTGGAAGATAAACTCTGGGTCTCCGTATACACGGACGATGACGAAGCATATAAGATCTGGAACCAGAAAATCGGCGTGCCCCAAGAAAAGATCAGCAGATTCGGCGAGGAAGACAACTTCTGGTCTATGGGAGACACCGGTCCTTGCGGCCCATGCTCGGAGATCTATTTCGACCAGGGTCCTGAGGCAGGCTGCGGTAAGCCCACCTGCAAGGTAGGGTGCGACTGCGACAGGTATTTGGAGTTATGGAACCTGGTGTTCATGCAGTTTAACAGAGACTCGGAGGGGACCCTTACACCCCTTCCGAAACAGAATATCGACACCGGCATGGGTCTGGAGAGATTGTCAGCGGTCCTCCAGGGTGTCTGCTCAAACTACGATACCGACCTCTTCGACAATGTTATGAGGCTTACCGAGGAGCTGGCAGGCTCTACGTATGGCCGGGATGCTAAGGCCGATATCTCCTTCCGCGTGCTTGCAGATCACAGCCGGGCACTGGCATTCTTGATAGCCGACGGCATCATGCCGTCAAATGAGGGCAGGGGCTACGTGGTCCGCCGGATCATCAGGCGTGCGCTCAGATACGGGCAAATCATTGGGCTCAAGGGCCCCTTTCTCCACCGTCTAACCGACACGGTGGTTACCGTAATGGGCCCCGACTATCCGGAGCTCGAGCAATCGAGGAGATTCATTGATGAAGTGGTCATCAATGAGGAGAAGAGATTTGAAGACACCCTGATCCACGGTCTCTCCCTGTTGAAAGATGAGATGGATGAATTGCGGGCAAAGGGACAATCCTCCATTCCCGGAGGCCTGGTATTCAAGCTCTATGACACCTATGGTTTTCCCCCAGACCTTGTAGGAGACATAGCGCGAGACGAGGATCTTCAGGTTGACCTCGAGGGATTTGAACACGCTATGTCAGAACAAAGAGCCGCCTCTCAGAGAAGCTGGAAGGGAAGCGGAGAAGAGGAAATACCCGAGGTTTACCGGAGGCTTGATTCGAGCGGGGTAATATGCCAGTTCTTGGGATATGAAACGCTCGTGGCCCGGGGAAAGATCCTTGCGCTCCTCGAAGATGGTAATGAGGCCGAATCGGCACAGGGTGGGGATCAGATAGAGATCGTGCTCGATCAGACCCCCTTTTATGGAGAAGCCGGCGGTCAAGTCGGTGATACCGGATGGGTTGCAACCGAAACCTGTCGGGTTGAAATCCTTGAGACGCTCCGCTACCCCACGAACCTGATTGTTCACAGGGGAAGGGTAATTGATGGTGTTGTTAAGCAGGGAGATACCGTTGACGCTGCGGTGGATGAGAAGAGGCGAAACAATATTGCTCACAACCATACAGCGACCCATCTCCTTCAGGCTGCATTAAGAGAGACCCTGGGGGAACACGTTAAACAGGCCGGATCTTACGTAGGTCCCGATAGGATGAGATTCGACTTTACCCACTTCGCCCAGATACCGCCCGAGAGATTGAGAGAAGTTGAGATGACGGTAAATCTCAACATACAAAAGAACCTGCCCGTAACCACGCTCATATTGGATCGAGATGAGGCCTTCAAGCTGGATGCGATTGCCCTGTTCGAAGAACGGTACGGTGATCAGGTGCGGGTTTTGACAATCGGCGATGGTCTGAGCCGCGAGCTCTGCGGAGGAACTCACTCCAAGTCAACGGGAGAAATAGGTGTCTTCATGATTGCCGGTGAGGGGGCGGTTGCATCCGGTGTTAGGAGAATAGAGGGTTTTACCGGAGAGGGCGCGGTCAGAGAGATCCAAGAAGAGGAGGACAAACTGAAAACGGTATCGAGCCTCCTCAAGACTACTCCTGATCAACTTGTCTCCAGGGTTGAGCATCTTTTGGAGGCACAAAAAGAAAGAGATCGCGAGATCGAATCCCTCAAGGCGAGGCTGGCTGCCGTGCAGTCAGAGGATCTCATTACAACCGCCCGGAAAATAGACGGCATCAGAGTTATCAGCCAGGAGGTTTCGGCGGCCAATCCCAAAGACTTACGGGAGTTTGGCGACCACATCAAGGATAGATTGAAATCCGGCATAATCGTGCTTGGCGCCAGGGATAAGAACAAGGTCTTTCTGCAATGTCGGGTCACACCTGATCTGACTGGCAGGTTCAACGCCGGGGAGATCATACGGTCCCTTTCCACATTGGTGGGCGGGAAAGGCGGCGGAAGAAAAGACATGGCCGAGGGTGGCGGAACAAAGGTATCTGAGCTGAAAGCTGCCCTCGCTCAGGTATTCGATATGATTGCCGGACACACCTCTGGCTGATGGATTGAAAGGAGAATGCCCGTTCACAGTATCAGAGGTGGTTATGCCAATACCTACCTGATAGAGGATGGTGATTCCTGCGTGGCTGTTGATGTCGGCACAGCCGCTGCCGCCAGCAGGATATTACAGTACTTCAACCGTCGTTCTTTAGACACCTCCCGCCTGAAACTGGTTACGGCCACTCATTTTCACATAGACCACGTGGCCGGCATATCACGGCTCGTGGATCTGTTTCCCGAAATCGAGGTCTGCTTTTTCAAGACCGTCGGCGAGTACCTCAAGAGAAAGAGTAAGCTCTGCCTTATCTCGCCCTCCCTGTGGCTCAACAGGCTTACCGTGTTCATGGCCCTGGATGGTCATATCAGAAATACCGTCGCTGCCCTCGTAAGCGATAGGGTTGGGATTCCACTGCCCGTGCTGAGAACATGGCTTCCATCACGCTATCATGCCGCCTGTATCCTCTGCGAAGGGCAGCCGGTGCCGTATCTGCCCCACTGGGAGCTGATTGCAACTCCCGGGCACACCACCGATAGCGTCTGCTTTTACAACAGGCAGGAAAAAACGCTCCTCACCGGAGACACCATCCTCAGCACCGGGGGCAGGTGCAAGTTAAACAGTTTCTGTTGCGACCGTACTGCAATCAAGGGTTCCTTTCAGAGACTTCTGCCGTTGACAGTTGCACACATCTATCCCGGACATGGCACACCCCTCAATAACCTCGGGGGCCTTGGCGCGATAGACCAGTAAGAAGGGGGGACGCTTTTGCTGGAGCACACCTTTGTCCATATTCCCGGCATCGGCCCGAAAACCGAGCAATCTCTCTGGGAAAAGGGCATCCTCACCTGGAGAGATTTTCTCATGCATGAGGAAATACCCCTTTCTCAGGGACGGGCCACCCTTGTGCGTCAAAACCTGGAGGCGTCCCTGGAAAACAGGGGCAATATCCGCTTTTTCGTGGAAAGGCTTTCTCCATCGGACACGTGGCGTTTGTTCAGCAGGTTCAGGCACAGGGCCGTGTACCTGGATATTGAAACGAGCGGCCTGTACCAGGGTGTTGATGAGATCACCGTCATCGGCATCTACGACGGCCACAGGGTAAAGACCTTTGTGCAGGGCATCAATCTAGATGAATTCGAAACCGCAATAGCTCCCTATGAGCTGATCGTCACCTTCAACGGCTCGCAGTTTGATCTGCCGTTCATCAGGCGCCAGTTCCCGAACATAGCCCTCCCCCCCGCTCATATCGACCTTCGGTTTTTTTTGAAGAAACTGGGGTACACAGGTGGGCTGAAGGTAATTGAAAAATCCTTCGGCCTTTCTCGCGACTCGGATGTCGATGGATTAGACGGGTATGCCGCCGTTTTGCTGTGGCACGCCTACCAGCACGGAGATAAGGGAGCTTTGGATCGCCTTATCCAGTACAACACCGCAGATATTGTTGACCTCGAGCCGTTGATGGAACAGGGCTACGAGGAGATGAAAGAACGATTGCTGTCGGTTTGTAATATTCGGTTTGACAACGATGGTGTTTAGGAGATCGTATCACAACTTTAGGACATAAAGCTGAGAGCATCAAACAATCTGCACCATCGGGATGGCGATGAGGTCTTTTCTGCTGTGATCCTATGGTTTTTTGCTGTTCAGGTGGTAAATCTATTGGGGAAAAGATGCTATCTGACCGATCTTGTGCAAGATATTGTAAGGTAACGGCCATATGTCCTTATCTATGAAGAGATGAGGGACGGTCATGAAAATATAATTTTCTCAAAAACCACACTCTAACAGGAATAATGGTATAAATTCATGACCGTCCCTCGTACTTCACAGGCCGCGGCAGCAGGAAAGGTACGGGTAAACGGCAAAATGGAGGTAAGAGAAACCGCGTTTGAGCTATGGGGATGACTGACAAAATGCAGCTGGGCTTAAAAGCGCTCGTTGTCCAGCACCTTTCGTACTCGCTTGGCAAGATCGCCCATCGCAAGGGGTTTCATGACGAATTCCTTAATCCCTATAGCCTTTGCCTTCTCCTCACTGATACGTTCACTGAATCCGGTGCACAGTATAATTGGGATGTCGCGGCGAATCTTCATGAGTTCTTTGGACAGCGTATCTCCCGTCATATTCGGCATGGTCATGTCGGTAATAACCAGATCGAACCGCTCTGGGTTTACGCGGAACAACTCCAAGGCCTCGTTGCTGCTCATTCTTGTTGTGACCTCATACCCGAGATGAGATAACATCTGCGCCGCTATCTGCACCAGATCCTGCTCATCGTCTACGAAAAGCACACACTCGTGCCCTGTGGGAAAGGGTTGGACAGTCTCGGTGTCGGTCAGCTCTTTCTTTTGCTCTATCCTCGGAAAGTATACATGAAAGCATGTTCCACTCCCGGGCTCACTCTCCACACCAATGCCGCCCTTGTGGCTCTTCACAATGCCGTGTACCACCGCCAATCCCAGTCCGGTTCCCTTGCCCTTCTCCTTGGTGGTAAAATAGGGATCGAAGATCCTTTCCAATACCTTAGAAGTCATCCCATGACCGGTATCACGTACGGACATCTTCAGATACGGTCCCGAATCTATATCTAAATTCAGCGGTGCAGCAGAGGCATCTATAGCAACCTTTGTGACACTCACCTCCAACAGCCCGCCTTCCTCACTCATGGCATGGGCCGCATTGGTGCAAAGGTTCATGAGAACCTGATGGATCTGGGTAGGATCCGCCTCTATAGTCCCGGTATCAGGCTCCACGTGGTGGCGGATCTCAATAGTGGTAGGTAAAGAGGCCCTCAAGAGCTTTAAGGCCTCTTTCACAACCGGGGTAATCTCCACGGGTTTCAGCTCATTTCGGCTTTGCCGGCTGAAGGCAAGAATCTGGTTCACCAGGTCTTTCGCCCGCTTGCCGGCCCTTAGCACTTCTTCCAGATTGTGCTTCACTTTGGTGTCTTCGACGACATCCAGCATTGAAAGCTCCACATAGCCGACGATAGCTGCAAGGATATTGTTGAAATCGTGTGCCACACCCCCAGCTAGCGTACCCATAGCCTCCATCCTTTGGGCTCGCGCCAGCTGGACTTCAAGCTTCTTTCTTTCCTCTTCCGCGCGCTTGTGCTCAGTGATGTCACGTATGATTCCCTGGTATCCCAGAATTGCCCCATCTTCAGCCTTCCGCACAGTCGCAGTGAGCAGGCAATCTATCTCTGTGCCATCCTTCTTCCTTAATTTCAACTCAAAGTCCGTGGCAGATCCCTTTTGTTCTATCTCGTGCTGAAATCTGGACCGGTCATCCGGGTTAGCATATGTCTCTTGAGATTTGAGATTTCCTATCTCTGATTTGGTATAGCCAAGCAGATCCAGAAAGGACTGGTTAACGTCAATAAGTTTGCCCTCTCGCGAATTAATAAAGATTGGATCCCTGGACTGCTCGAAGAGGTCGCGGTAACGTTTCTGGCTCTCGTGCAGTGCTTCCTGTGCCCGTCTGCGTTCTTCTATCTCTTGCCTGAGTTCCTCATTTGTTCTCGTGAGTTGTGCGGTCCGTTCCTCAACTCTTTCCTCCAGTTCTCGGTTGGCGTCAGTGACCTTTTTCTTCTCCGCTTGCAGTTGACGGGCCTGGATGAAGTCCTTACGTGAATAGAACTCGATGGAGTAACAGGCAAACATCCCGATTACATTGCCTGCAAGGAAGAAGAAGTTGTTGTTAATCAGAATGGGAATGGGGGTCTGAGTCAACCATATAGCTGAGATTTCGTAGGCAATCACGAGCGTCCAGCCTGTGACGGTTGCCCAGATGAATCGGAGTTTGAAAAAGGTGTATCCAAAAAGAAAGATCAGAATCAAGCCCGCGTAATACAGATAACTCCCCGGATCCGGAGCAATCAGGATCATCGCGATGATGCCCAGTCCAGCTACCAAGATTACACCTGCAATCGATAGCTGCATGAATTTCTTGAAATGAATGGAGTAGGAGAACAGGAATACCCCAAGCAGAAAAGGAAAAAAAATGGCATAGCGAATAAGCCATAGTGTCTCCTTCACGTCTGGAACGAGCCATGCGTCGAGAATTCCGAAAATCCCGTAAAAAAAGAAACCCAAAAGCAAGGCTATGCGCACATGTCGTAACGATTTTTCAAAATAGTCATCAAGAAAGGCCTGCTCAAGTTCTTTGGGAAAGGACAGCGTCAGCAGGTTTGCCTTTATTTCATTTGCTGAAAAGGAAACAACCGTCATGTCTACCTGCTTTAAATGGTTAGAAATGCCTAATGCCAGTAGGTTGAACTCGGATCGCCTTTCTTGATTACTACCAAGGTCATATCATCCAGTTGTTCTTCCTGAAAGACCGTTACGTCTTCGATTACCTTGTCGAGGATCTTACGGACGGGCAAATCTGCGTATTCATTCAGGGCCTGTTCGAGGCGAACCTGTCCATACATCTCCCCATTCCTGTTTGTAGCCTCGGTGATGCCATCGGTGAATAGCAGTATGAGATCGCCTTCCTCTATGGTCACCGAAACATCATCCAAGTATTTCCCGATATCTTCATCGATTCCCAGCCACGTTCCTTTTGTAGGGATGGTTTCGGTTTTATTCAATGCAGATCTATGAATTATGATATCTTGGTGTTTTCCGGCCAGGGTCATTTGTGATTCATTGAACCGGATGGCCATCATGGTCATGTAGTGGTCGGATCCCAACCTCGAAATATTCTCTCTCAGAATCGAGTTTACCGATTGGAGAACCGCTGATGGCCTACAGTCCGTTGAACTATGTACCGTCGAAAGAATACTTGTTTGTGCCATCATCATAATCAGCCCTGAATCAACCCCATGGCCCGACACGTCACCAATGGTAACCCATTTATCCCCCGTTGGGGTTTCGATGATATCGTAATAATCGCCACCTACCTCTTTGGCCGGGACCATGGTAGCGGCAATTTCAAAGCCCTTAACCTTTTCCCTGTCCGGCAAAAGTGCTGTTTGTATCCGTTTTGCCAGTTCCATCTCACTCCAGAGCGCATCCCGGGCCTTTTTCAACTCAACAAGCAGGTAAAACTCCTGTTTGACAAGTTTGTGTTTCACATGGTTTATGCTCACGGCAATGATTGCTGTTGAGAACAGAAAAAAGAGGTTATTGATGAGGGGCGAATGAGCATATGGATGACCTGCAATGACATTCAATAAGATATACAAGGAAATAACTATGATGCTATTGAGGGCTGAGTGGAGGGTCTTCCATGGTATCCAGAGATTTACCCCAATAATAACGAGATTCAGGCCCGCGTAATAACTGGAATTAAACCCTCCCAGATCAACTGTCATCAGCGCTATCATTCCTCCAATATTCACTGAAACAACATACCCGTGGATGTAAGAGAGCCTGCTTGCTCTGGTTTGACGAACAATGGCATATTGGATGATCACGATGAGTGTAGAAATGGATCTGTAAATAACAAATCGCTGGAGAAGCTCCTTAGGCATTATGAAATAATCCAGTATCAGGAATGCCGGAACCATTAGGAATGCCAGAATAGTGAGAGTTTTCAGCCACTCATGGATGATGCTGCTGAGGTAGCTTTCGAATTGATCGGCATCATAATCGAACTGCTCTGTCGTGTTAGCAATGAGGCTCATCTCAATCCCGGGTTTAAACGTTAGCCATCCTTCTATAACTCAGATAAGGTGATAAACATCGGAAACCGCATTTATTGTCCCTCCGTGAAAGGCCTCCATAGGTGTCAAACGTGTCGATTCAAAGAACGTTTCATGACTCACCGGCCAAAGACGGACAAAAACACCCTCCAGTTAAGAAAAAAGGGGTCAGTATGCACAGCGCATGTCATCGCTATCCTGTCTTTCTTATGTGAAGAAACATTTGACTCTCTGTATCATCGAAAAAGATATCGATTTCCGCTGAGGCAGCATTGCCTAACAGATCTCCGAACTCTTGTTCCGTTCGATGGTAGAGAACCCAGTCTGCCCAATACTCCATATAGTATTTGCTCGGATTTGATGTATGGAAATTTCCGGCGATCATCTCCCCACCGGGCTTCAGCAATTGGAAAAGCTTACGGAGCACGGCCGACGCCACCCGAGGAGTGAGATAATCAAAAAGCCCCATCGAATAAATGAAATCGAATTCCCCCCACCTGCCCTTCAATTGTGGCGACGCAAGCATGGTTCGTACGGATTCGTTTATGTAGTCTACCTTGATTTTGGCTTCTAACTTCTTCTCAATCCGGTTAATACACTCCGCCGCTTCGATCAGGGCCTGTCGGTCTTGATCGAGCAGGGCAAAATGATATTTTTCACAATCCCCGGCAGTAACCAGTATGTCGTCGATTTCAATTGCAGACCCGCTGGCAACAGACAAGACCTTCAATCTTCCGTCCGTTATACCGGTATCATATTCCCTGATACGGCGGGCCATGTTCGCTATAACATGTCTTCTGCTTCGTACAGCCCGAGCGGCAGAGTGATCCAATGGATGCTTATGCATGAGCTTCGAAAAGGTGGAATCACCCTGAAGCTCGTTTGCATAAATCATTTGCATCATCACCGAATCTCCAGCGTATCCTCTTGGCTTCAGATTGGTTCGTTTCAGAAGTGGAGAACAGAGGATATAGTTCCACAGTTGTTTTCTGAAATAAAACCCGTGCTGCGCATGCTCTTCCCTGTTGAACGAACCGACTATGCCCCCTAGTTCCTTCAGCCTCTCATCAAGGAACCGCATGAACTTCTTGCCCTCGGTATCGATGATGGCTCTCCTGACCGATTCTCTTGTGCTCTCAGGCTCGGCACTCAATTCCAGATCCAGGCTATCAAAGAGACCCTTATAGACGCTCAAATCATACGTGAGATTGGCGGTATACTCCTTAAATGCCTTGCAGATCCTCTCTTTGTAAGCCAGGACCAACGGCAGGTTAACAAAAGCGTTTTGCAGCTTGACTATCCTGTTGTTAAGAAACAGGTTTTCGAGGTCATAAACATCCTCAAGGAAAACGAGCCTGCCTGCATAGCCATCGATGTTGGGTTCTGACATGACCCTGCACGGACCCAGCTCACAATCTTCTCCGGTGAGATGGATCACGAGCTTGGAGAAACGTGCTCCATCCCCGTAAGCCCGTGAATCCGGGTAACGGACCAGCAGAGAATATCTGGATGCGTAGGTGACATCGACGGGTATCTTCTCTTTTCCTGTGATCAGATCAGCCGTTAGGTTTATGGCATCTTGGTGCATGCTGTATTACAATCCCTTGATTTCCACTCTGCGGTCTTTGGTTTTAAATATCTCTAAGGCAGAAAAGGAGAGATCTTGCCATTTCAGAGATTTTCTATAGACAACCCTGATTTGAGTTCTCCCTCTTTTGGCCCTTTCAAGGATCTTTATGACTGGTGTGATAGATGATGAATTCATATAAGCCAGCTCCCGAAAGTCCAATATGATCTTTTTATTAAGCCCGCTGCTTCTCCTGATAGCGTTGACGAGAATTGGGGTGATAAATTTCCCTGGCTCACGATCTATGCTCTTTCCAGACCAGCTGATATTGATAGAGTCTTTCTTTTCCTCGAGTTCTAATTTCAGCAGATTGCTAACAAATGTCTCTTTCTCTCGCACAGTCATCTCTTTAGCCTTTCTAATAGGGTGAAACAGCCGACACGCTTAACAGGTCATTTTCACCAAGAAAAAAATCGAGGATAGCTCTTCCCTCATATGATATTCTGACAAGGCCCAGGCCGCTTTCCTTATCATCCAGTGGTCTTCTAGAGACCTCCCTCAGTCTTTCTATATAGGCCTCAAAGGGGTCTTGATGTCCCCTGATCCATTGAATTGTCTTATCCAGGTTCTTCAAATGCTTGTATGCTGTTTCATCGACGGGGTTGACTACTTCAACAGAGATCATGCTTTCTTCAATATCGATCGTTACGACTACCTTACTTTCCGGTGCTGCGAACTTGCCATATTTGACACTGTTCTCGATCAGTTCACTCACCACCATCGTAAGCGCGTGCACAGCATCATTTGATAACCCATGGGCATTCAGGAAATCGCTGCTTCTGTTCCTGGCCTTTTCTATTTCATCCCATGTGGGTTCAAGTATTACCTTCAGAGATCTTTCCATTGATCGTTGTTCTCCTGCGGTTAAGTTTTCAAATAGTTACACGGAAATCCTCACGTGTCCTGTGTTCATGAAACCGTTCCCATCCGCTTATTTCAGTAATTCTGTGCTATTGTTTCTCGAACTCTCTTTTGAAACCATGATTTGACCATTGCCCTGTCAAACCTCCAGTGTTTCCCGATCTTGGCACAGGGGATTTGGCCCTCGCAACACAGCTTATAGAGGGTTGATTTGGGGATACGAAGCCAACTGGAAACCTCGTCGGCATTCATTACTTCTTTATCAGTCCCCATCATTTCCTCATATACTCCCAATTCAAGCTCCCCGAGCTATTGTTCTCTGAGTTTGACAACTACGCACAACTATCGCAGTTAGTTGCCTTTGGAATCCGATATCCCCGTTATTCCAATTTCTTCTATCGGCAGATCCTACTAAAACTTGAGGTCGTTATTCATACAAGCCCATTCCCTCTTGCCGATACTGATAAGATATGGTAAAAGAGACATCATTCTTAGCTAATCTGATCTAGTGGCGCCACTTTTCAAGTGAAACCGCGATTCTACTTCTCTTGCTCACGCAGAGCTCAAAGCACCACTTACGCTCTCCTGCTCAGCTGATTGCCCACTCTGAACCACCGCTGATCCATCGGTAATTAGTTAGGCCTTTCAAAAACTAGAGACAACATTTTCCAGGAGTCAAACGGAGGTCTATGGCAAGATGAGTGAGGAACGCTTCGATCTTTTGTTCGCCGTTCCGAAGGCCCGCCCTGCTCCGCATCTTATGAAAGTGCACATAGCGCTTTACCCACGCACAGTAGCTCTGCTCGGTACGTATCGAATAGTGGCGACGCCTCATCATCTCGTGCATTTCATCGAGGAGTCTGCGTGCCATGGCTCCCTCCGTTTCTGTAGAGCTCCGCCAGATGGGAGGCAAAATATTGAATATTGTCAACAGGCAAATTTGCCTGTCTTATGCCCCAATAGCCCAATACCAGGCAAATTCGCCTAAGAATCAATGGTTGGGCGAACAGAAACAAATGAGCTATTACTGTTTCCTTTGCAATGAAGATCATGACGATTCGTTGACGCAAGAGCATTTCATACCTAGGTCTATTGACGGCCCTGAAAATCAATGGCTGCCGGTATGCGAGGCGAGTAATACCCGATCGAATTCAGTCTTCGATAATGAAGTGAGGGATATGCTGTACTTGGTAAGGTTCGAGAACACCAGAGCATTGAAACGATCGGGAGAAGCCCTATTGGCTGATGGTGCTCTTAGACCGTTTCAATTTTCCTATTTTGAAGGCTTAGAACCACGGGTAGATGCAGCTTTTCGATATATCTACGACAGAGACAAATAGACAAATACCTCCCGAAAGTGTATATGCAATCGCATTTCCGGTCGGGTTAAGACCCCACGAGCAGGAAACATATTGCAGAGGCTTGGCAAAAATATCAATTGGCGCTCTGGCCTATCTTCTGAAAAATCAGGGCGTGGGATATTCAATTATTAAACAAATATTTTCGCAGACCATAATTGATGCAATTCGGACTTTTGCACTTGGCCTGCCATGGCACGGAGAGGCCTTAGCAATGAGGTTTTCGCTCGGACGCAGTGATGTGCTTCCGCGACTTAAATCTACATGCGTAAACCAAGAGGCCCGGAACCATGTAGTAAGAATTGCTTTTCAAGACCAGAGTACCATTCACATAGAGGGCATGCTGTATAGCCAGTATGGCTGGATGCTTGATCTTCCAAATCGGGTTGCTGTCAGAGAGCGAGAACTCCGGTTGGAGAATGCGATTGCCTATATGCGAGTGCCAACGACCTTGAAAGACCGGACCCAATCGCCGGACTCTATTTGCATCATAAACCCGGATTTCGTGGGTGAGCACCCTAACATTCCGATTCACTGGCAAAACAGAAATGAAGGGGGACAGCCCTGATACTGAGTAAAGAAAATGGGCAAAGGACCGCCCAACAAATCGTTTCACCGGATCGCTTACGCTCCCGATGAACTTCATGTTGGGCGACATATTACAGTGATTTCCACAAGAAATAGCTTAGGAGCTTCGATATGAATCCACCAGTCGTTTTCATTTCATACTCCCACGATTCTGCGGAGCACAAAGCATGGGTTCTTGATTTCGCGACAACCCTTCGTAACCGAGGTGTTGATGCAGTATTGGATCAGTGGGATTTGCGCCCTGGTGATGACCTACCACACTTTATGGAGACACAACTATCTTCTTGTGACTTCGTGCTAATGATATGTACCGAAGTGTATGTTGAAAAAGCGAACGCCGGAGCAGGCGGTGTAGGATACGAAAAGATGATAATGACTTCCTCACTGCTATCAAGGATCAACAACAATAAGGTAATTCCCATAATTCGACAAAAGGGAGCTAATAAGCTCCCAACTTTTATGCAATCGAAGCTCTACATAAACTTCTCAAATGACGATGAGATTGAATACAGTTTTGACGATCTTCTTAGGACCCTACTGAACGCGCCTCTCTACGAGAAGCCACCGATTGGCACGGCGCCGTTCGCGCCTATGCAGAGTTCTCGACCAGACCGCACCAGTGATGGTATTCGATCAGTTATGGAGGCAATTGCTGCTACAGCCAATCAATCTCGAAAAGGTACGATATTCTTTGACACAGCAGTCAAAAACTCCAGTCTTCACAGGTTGTCTTTCGAAAGATATTTTGCCGAAGCTAGCGACCAGGGGCTTGTCTTTCGAAGCCATGCGATTGTGCAGCTTACCGATGAGGGGCGCGAATACATCTTTCGTAATGGGATTGTAGATCTATAGTGTTACAGCTCTGCAGAGAACAACGTACTATGGGGCAATGACGCCCAACCAGTTTTTCCACCAGACTGGTGTTTCGCTTCGCTTCACACCAGCAGGTGAAAATTACGTTAGGCGTAATGATTAGATTGCTATATAGGGGTTCCTTGAGCCGATAACGTAGGAAAAAATAGCACTCTAAATTTAGGAAGAATGATAAAACTACCACCACATCCATTTAAAGTAAGAGAAGTTGAAGATAATCATCCATTCGTCGCAAATGCTCTTAGAGATAGAAAGCATTACGAACCTTGTTGGTGTGGTTCTGGAAGAAAATATAAAAAATGCCATAGATTAAGGGAACAAGAAAAACCCTATACGCTAGGTCAACTTCAAAATCTCCAACGAAAAGTTTTTTGGCGTAAGCGTGGCTGCATGCATCCATTAGCTTCAACAAGCTCTTGTAGCGGAAAGGTAATAGATTCACACACAATTCAGCGGAAAGGACCCTTAAAACAACTAATAGATGATACTGGCCATTTAATGAATTTTGAGCCCGATCCAAATAATGGCGAAGTAAAGGCATCAAGGATTGGTTGGAGGAAGGCTTCAATTTTTCCAGGTTATTGTTCAGGACACGACACTAGCTTGTTCGCCCCAATAGAAAAAGGAGAATTTTCAGGAGAACATTGGCATTGTGTTTTACATGCGTTTCGAAATGTCTGTAATGAATTATATAGAAAACAGGCGCTTATCGAATCTCTAGAATTTCAACGCACCGTCATTGATAGAGGTTTTGATCTTGATCGCCAAATAAATGTGCAGCTTTCTATAACTAAAAGTATCGAGGGCCAAAAAAAATCTTTGGAAGAAAACGATAGTTTGAGGGAAAAATTCGAATCGGCCATTATTCAAAGAAAAATTGATACATTTGAAAGCAAATGTTTTTTCTTTCAAGGAGATATAGATGTTGTAAGTTCAAGCGTTTTTCAATGTGAATTCGATTTTGCTGGAAATAAGCTTCTCGATATGTGGGATCTAAATATGGATGCAGAAATGCTTTCGCATTCGGTTATGAATACAGAAGATGGAGGAGCAATTATTTTTGTATGGTTAAAAGACGAACAAGACCCAAGTAATGTGGTAGATAGTTTCGATAAATTACCAAATGAAGAGAAAGGTGATATCTTTGTTCAGTACTGTTTTGTAAATTGTGAGAACACTTACTTTGCAGAAAAATGGTGGTTAAATCTTACCCTGAAACAACAAGAACTTATCAGAAATTATGCAAAGACACTATATTATGAAGGCGGTGTATTCACAGTAAATAAGGATAGACTTGTTAATTGGGTATTTGATTAGATTAGAGGATTGAAATCTTAGATGCCCTTTTAATTTGAATCGCCTAACAAGGCTAATGCAGCCGACGCAAAAAGCCGCGCGGCTGATTAGCAACGTTAGCATAAGCGGGAGAAAAGCCCTATGGCTGAACCTAATTCCGTGAGTTTATTGCAGTGGGGCATCTCCATTACAGTCCCTGCCATTGCGGGGCTTTGCGGTGTTGCTGTCGGTGCCTTACTGACTTCCAGAAGAGAGAAAATCGGGCGTCGTCATAAATTCCTATCCGAACAGCTCACTGATTTTTATTCCCCACTTCTTTCTTTGAGAAAAGAAATCGAAACAATTGGAAAAGTACGTGTAAAAATAGGTAGTACCGCTGGAAAAGTCTGGCATGAGATGTGTGAGAGGTATGAAGGTAATCCCACAGAACTCCAAAAGCTAACTCAACAAAAGGGTGAAAAGTTTGATAAAATCATTGATTACGATAACGAATATCTCGAAACTGAAACGATCCCCGCATATCATAAGATGATAGAAATATTTAGAAAAAATATTCATCTTGCCGAACCCTCCACAGCAAAGCATTATCCAGCGTTAATTGAGTTCGTAAATATATGGGATCGGTTTCTCGCAGGGTCCTTGCCAGGAGAGATAATTAGAGCCTTAGATCATTCAGAGCAGTCCTTATATCCATTATATGAGGATCTTAAATGCCAACATGAAAAATTGCGTACTAAACTGGCAAAGGGAAAAACATAGAATCTGCTAACATGCTTTTTCAGCGGATCGCAAAAAGCCGCGCCCGCTGAAGAGCGGCGTTGGCAGGCAAGAAAAATGGTTGAGATCAGATGAAGTTTCCAGCTGACATCAAGGGATGCATGAAGGACTGCATTTTGGCAGTAATGTGGCCAAAGCAAGTCATCTATGACTTCTTTGCAGACCATGACTGCACCAAAGACGACCTCAAGGTCATAGTTCAGTTCAAGGAGGAAAACCTCAGCCGGTCCAGGATGGTGGACCTCATGTTCGTTCATCTATCCTCAAAGGCTACAGGCGGGTTGGGCCAATTTCGGGCCATGCTTCAGTCTTTGCTGAATTGGTCGCATTTTGACCCGTATTACTTTGACAAGCTCCGAAAGCTGGACCGGGGAAAGGCACAGACCTGCCTTGACCACTTGAGACAGCTGCAGGAGATAAGAGACGGGAAGATCAAGGCCGAGCGTGAGAAAAGAAATGCTGCTGAGGTTGTGCTGCGTCAACCCGACATCTCAACTGGGGAGCTGTTAAAAGAGTTCCTCGACTTGCACGCCGGGAAGACCGCACCTCAAAGACGTGGATATTCGCTTGAATCCATTCTTGCTAACCTCGCGAAGCTGTCCGGTTTGGAAGTCACCGATGCCTTTCGGGTAAACGGCGAGCAGATCGACGGTGCCGTAAAATACGATGGGGAGCACTATATTCTTGAAGCGAAATGGCAAGACAAGGCCGCAAGCAATGAGCCAGTGTATCAGTTTGTGGGTACTGTCAAATTTTTTGTGTGAATTTTTTATCTTCCAATTCTTTGAGGAAGGGAAGGTTCTTACGCACTTTTCCTATAGGGTTTGACTTCCAATGTAATTCCATCTTTAAGCAGATAAAAGCCAGGAGGGTATAGCAGGCATTCTCCCCAGCTACAATCTCCATAGGCTTTGTTCTGCGTTTAAATTCCTTGTTGAGACGTTCGATAATGTTCGTGGTCCTTAAAGAGATCCACTCTTCCTCTGGACAGATAAAAAATGTGAGACACGCTTCTAAAGAGTTCTCCAGGCATTTAACGGCAGAGGGAAGATCTCGCTGCCATCTGTCTTTGAAAATGTCAAAGAACTCCATAGCTTTCGATTTTGAAGAGGCATAGAAAATGGACCGCATATCATCGGCCACAGCCTTTTTCAACTTCTTAGGAACCTTGGCCAGGACATTTCTTGCCACATGGACCTGGCATCTCTGGACTTTGGCTTTTGGGAATTCTTCCTTAAACACCTTCTCAAGTCCCGGCAATCCATCCATCACACCCAAGACCATGGTGCTGCCATCCAAACCTCTTCCCTTCAGATCCTTGAAAAACTCCCGCCAGGTGGGAGCGGATTCCTTATCCCCTGCCTGGAAACCTAACACCAGTTTTTGCCCTGTTTCTGTAACTCCAATAGCCACCAGCACGGGCACCTTCTCTATGCTCCCATCTATGCGCATATCAAAGTTAACACCGTCCAAAAATATGTATTTGATCGTTTCCCCGGATAGATCACGGGTCCTCCATTTCTCCACCGCATCTATCAACTCTTTATTGGCGTTACTTATCTCCGTTGGAGATATCTTAGAGCCTATCAGTCTTGTAGAAATCATCGATAGGGTCCGTGTGCTCACACCGGTTAAAAACATAACACTCAAATCTTGCCGAAGCTCATTCTCATACCGTTTACTTCGGGGAATGACCTGGGTTGTAAACTCACCCTTCCGATCCCTTGGCACCTCAACCTTTACCTCTCCAATACCTTTTAATGTGAAGTTACGAGGATAGGAACCATTGCGATGATTCACCTCTCCCTGACCATGTTCATACCATTCCCGCTCAAGAAATTGGGTACGCTCCATATCCATCAACTTGGACAGATATTCACCAACGTTCTCTCTGATCTCTACCCGGATCATCTCGAAAATTCTCTCAGGTTGCTCTTGAATTTCCTTGAAAATTGCTACTATTTCTGGTACGCTAATTTCTACTTTCATGGGTGCTTCTCCTTTCTTTATAGGTTATTGCTTAAAACCCTTTTAAAGGAAAAGCGCCCTTTTTTCTACCCTCTCAGAATTTACACAATATATTTTACACTACCATTTATTTTGCTAACTACTATGTCTCGAAAATCAATAATTATGCTTGGAATGATTATCGGCTCCTTTGCAGGCGGGTATATGCCCATTCTACTGGGAGCTGATGCATTTTCTCTGACCTCATTGCTTGGAAGTGTTGCTGGTGGAATACTCGGCATATGGCTAGCATACATGCTTACCCGCTAGGAGTTCGGGCAAAGAGAATGAAATCCAGGGACACCATACCCATTTCTTGACATAGTAACAGTACACGTATGATTCTATTTCATGGTAAGAATTGCGCGAGTAGTGGCTCCGGGTTTTCCCAACACATAACCCAACGTGGAAATCGTCGGCAGGAAACCTTCTTCAGCGATGAGGATTATCAGGCATACTTAGACCTGATGGTCGCATTTTGAAACCGAAAAAGGCGGGTAGAAAACCAAAGAGTGAGCAGGAATAGGTATGGTGTCCCCATTGTTCTGCCCTCCCACCTCGGTCTGTAACTGCGCCTGCTATCTCCTTACAACCAGAACCGGCTTGGTGGATTTTCTAATCACCTTTTCTGAACAAGAGCCAAGGAGCATTTCGCTAATGCAGGTCTTGCCGTGAGATCCGATAACTACGGCGGAGATGCCCTCCTCTTTCTCAACCTTTAAGATCTCCCTGAAGGGAATGCCTCTATCGATCCGTGTCTTAACCTCCAAACCACTCTTCTTCAACTCGTCGGCTATAGCCTTGATTTCTTTGTGGACATTTTCTTCGTGTATCTTCTCTATCTCCTCAGCATTTATTTGCGGAATATGCCTCAGTCGTTCAGTTTCCCTGTCATCAATAACGTGCAATACTAGAACCTCTTTTGTCCCAGCCCCCTTCAGCTGCTTGATGAATCCCAAGGCCTTTTTCGACACATCTGAAAAGTCCGTTGGATAAAGTATTTTCTCAAACATCTCCACCCTCCTCTTCAATTGTTAAGTACTGGTCTTCTGTATCATTGCACCTCAACTTACAATATTCCCATCGTCAACCCTTGAGTCAAGGGATTTTAACGCTGACCAAAATAATTTAACGGTCGGTGAGAGGGACGGTAAAACGGGACTTTTGTTCTGAAACAACTTGCCAAAAAGCTTAAACAGCAAAAGAGTTGTGTTCATAAGTTGCTTTAAAACCTGCGTCACCTCCCGCAGTAACTTTGCACCCTGACTTCCCTTCCCTGCGTGAGGCAGGCAAGCTTCAGATGGTCCCTCGCGGTTCCGCTCTCCCGACCAGCTCGGGATCTTCGACTTGTATTCGGCTCGTATTTGTGTCAGTGTATATTTACACTAACAGAGCTCACATACAGGGGACTTACACCCAAAAAGCTATTCGGCCTCGAGCTCATGGCCGAGAGGCTCAGGGCCGAAAGGTTCACGCCCATGCCGGGCGTACACAAGCAGCTCAAGTCGGACTGAAAATCCGCTGCGCTCCTTTGGCAGCCGCTTAGCCACGGCGTTAGGCAGTGTCCCTTTGATGCTCTTTGAAGGAGAGACAGTAATGAAAGAAGGCAGTGCAATCGCCAAGGTGCCTGCTCTGAGGTTGGCGTTTCTCAGAGCCGTTGAATCATACCATCCCGAACAGGAGCGTCTTTTCAATGATCGTTTCAGTCGCGGTCTTATGCCAGGCTTGTGGAAAGTCTTCCTGCTTCCAGGTCTTCGCCACGCTCTAGTTGCCCTAACGGAACAGGTTGGCCCCGGCTTTGTTGGGAGCCTGTATTGCCGGACGCGTTATATTGACGATATGCTTTGTGATGCGTTGGGGGCAGGAATTGCACAGGTCGTGATTCTGGGGGCGGGATTTGATGCCCGTGCTTATCGTATCACCAATATCGAGCGGGTTCACGTCTTTGAATTAGACCTGCCTTCGACGCAGCGCTTGAAGCAAACATTCGTGGAGAAGGTGGTCGGCAAATTGCCCGCACACGTCAGCTTCGTTCCCATTGACTTTGACCGCCAGGATATCGAAGACGTAATGACAGCGGCAGGATTTCGTAAGGGTCTCAAGTCGTTTTTCATTTGGGAGGGTGTTACCCAATACCTTGCTGCAGAAGCAGTGGATAGGACGTTCAGATACATGTGCGGCGCTGCGGCAGGAGGAAGCGAGATCGTATTCACCTACATCCATCAAGGTATTATTGACGGGACTGCCCGCTCTAAAGCAGATCAGAAGCTCGTCTCTTCCGCCCATCGAGGCGGAACGCCCTGGATATTCGGCCTTGCTCCGTCTGGGTTGGCTGAGTATCTTACCCAAAGAGGTCTCGAACTTGTTGAAGAGGTATGGGCGCCGGACTTCCGAACGCGCTATCTCAAGCCTCGTGGTCGCCAGATAAATATCTTCGAGGGCGAGCGGGTAGTGCTCGCCAGAATAGTGAGCGCAGTAAAACGGGGCGTTGGTTCTGAAGCAAATTACCAAAAGGTTTAAAACAGCAAGGCAGTTTTGCTCATAAGTTGCTTTAGAACCTCCGCCCCCTCCTGGACAACCAAAAGGTTCACAAGGTCATGAAAATAGACCACCTCGATCATCTCGTCCTTACTGTGAAGAATATCGCCACAACATGCGAGTTCTACGTGGCAGTGCTTGGCATGGATGTTGTCACATTTGGTGATAACAGAAAAGCGCTTCTGTTTGGTTCACAGACAATCAATTTACATGAAATTGGCAAAGAGTTCGAGCCTAAAGCCCATCGGCCGACGCCCGGCTCTGCGGATTTGTGTTTCATTACAGCTGTCCCATTAGCAGATGTGATTGAACATTTACAGCGATATGGCGTTAAAATCATTGAAGGCCCAGTCAAGAGAACAGGAGCCATTGGTCAAATCGAATCGGTGTATTTTCGAGACCCTGACCTGAACTTGATTGAAGTTTCCAACTACATTGATAGCGTCGCATGAGTGATGACGGCATTTGGGTACATACTCAAGCTGCTCGACGCCAAGGTTTTCGCACGTGAACCGCAGGCTAAGCGGTTCAAGCGGACGGCCCAAGCTCGCCGGATGGTGAAGTTGGTTTTGACACTTTGAGCTAACCTTTTATTCAAGGTTTCGGTAAATCGGGGACATAAGATTATAACTTTGCGGGGTTCTCCATTCCCCCTCGATGCGTCACTCATGCTCCGCCTATCCTCGGGATGGAGTCTGACTCCGGCCCATTGGAACATCAGATGCACAAAAGAGCATTTGTCGCGCCCAAGGAGTGCAGCCTATAAAAAATTTACACAAAAGAACTTGACAATACCAAACATGGCAGCCAAAATGCTTCCATGAGTTGTGCCCCTTGGCATAGCGCTCCGAGGTATATATGGGCACCAGTTGGTAGAACTGGTTTCGATTGAAAAGAGCGATAACCTGGGTGAAGATGTTTTACAAAATTATAACCCTTAAAAGGAGGCCTGAGATGAGAAGAACTATTACAATTATTGCTACCTTATTTCTTATTGTGGCTTTCGGTTCCGTAACCGGTTCCTTTGTTTCCGCGGCCGAGGTCGTCAAATTGAAGGCGGCCAATTACCTCCCAGTCACTCACCCAATGTCTGTCCTCAGCGGGTGGTTTTGTGACGAGGTAAAGAAGCGTACCAATGGTCAGGTTGAGATCACGTATTACCCTGGAGGCACACTTCTTAACCCGGTCAAGATGTATGACGGCGTGCTCACGGGCATCGCAGACCTGGGGCTCTCTCATATTCAATATACCCGCGGGCGCTTTCCTGTGACGGAAGTTTTCGATCTGCCTCTTGGGTTCACGAGCGGCTGGGTAGACACACGGGTGGCCACTGATTTCTTTAACAAGTACAAACCAAAGGAATGGGACGATGTCCACGTTCTTTACTTATCGCCTTCTGGACCCATTATCCTTCAGACGATCAGCAAACCCGTCAGGACTCTGGAGGACGTAAAAGGGATCAAGATCAGGGCCGTGGGACAGATGGCCGAGATCATCAAGGGGCTAGGTGGCGTTCCGGTACCCCTTCAAATGCCGGATGTCTACGACTCCCTGAGAAGGGGTGTCATCGAGGGGGTCACCGTAGACCTTTCTACGCTCAAGTACTGGAAGTTCGCAGAGGTGTCAAAGTACGTAACGGCAGATTGGCAGATCGGAACGGCGATCACCTTCTATTGGGTCATAAGCAAGAAGAAGTGGAATGCCCTCTCGCCAGAGATTCAGAAGATAATCACCGAGGTGGCCTCCGAAGCCAGAGACAAGCAAGCGGGCCTGTGGGATTCGATGGATATAGAGGGGAGGGACTTGTTCACGAGTAAGGGTGGACAGATGATCGATCTTTCCGAGGCGGAGGCTGAAAGATGGAAAAAGGCTGTTGAACCGGTCGTAGGAAGTTATAAAAAACAGATGGCGTCCAAAGGACACAGCGAAGCGGAGGTTGATGGCTGGATCAAATACATCAAAGAGCGCATCGCTTACTGGCACAAAGAGCAGAAGAAGAGGGGAATACCCTCTGCGTTCTAATCTTGCGGGTCCCTTGAAAAGTGCATGGGAGAGCCCAAAATTCGTTGTAGGGAACGGTCTTAGACCGTTCCCTACACGCGTACTTTGCTGCCCTGAACAGGAGAAAGGATGGCAAGCCAATTTAAGATCTTGCGATTCGTCAGCAAACTCCTAAACATCATCGCGGGTATATCAGTCACCGTTATGATGCTTATGACCGTTGCCGATGTGCTCTTAAGAGCGGGTGGTCATCCCATCATCGGGACTTATGAAATCGTGGCTCTACTCATGGCGGTCGTGATCGGCTTCGGTATCCCACAAGTCTCCCTCGACAGAGGGCATGTATACATGGAATTCCTTTTGCAGAAATTCTCCGAGAGGGTAAAAAACGTGGTCAACAGCATGACTCGCGTGCTGTGCCTGATTCTCTTTGCGTTCATAGGGGTTAACCTTTTCAGCGTCGGGGCTGCGTTTCGTGCATCAGGGGAAGTTTCACCCACCATCCAGCTCCCCTTCTACCCGGTCGCTTATGCCGTGGCAGTCTGTTGCCTGCTTGAGTGCTGCGTGTTCATCTTTGATATCGTGAGAATCTGGAGGGGTCAATATGACTGAGATCACTGTAGGCATTGTCGCCCTCATTGTGCTACTCCTTCTTTTCTCGACCGGCATCGAGCTGGGCTTTGCCATGGCGCTTATAGGCTTTGCAGGTTTTGCCTACCTGAACGGCTTCCATGCTGCGATCAACCTCCTTTCAAGAGATATGTTTGATGTCATGACCAATTACGGGTATACGGTCTTTCCGCTTTTCATTTTGATGGGGCAGATTGGCTTCAATGCCGGCATCGCGACACGCCTCTATGATGCGGCCCACAAATTCGTCGGCCATATTCCCGGCGGTCTGGCGACTGCAACGGTCATCGGTGCAACCGCTTTCAAAGCCATCTGCGGCTCATCCGCAGCCACCTCAGCAACCTTTGCTGGCGTCGCTATCCCGGAGATGGATCGGTATGGGTACGACAGAAAACTCTCTTCAGGGATCGTTGCAACCGTTGGGACCCTCGGCGTCATCATACCGCCGAGCGTCACGCTTATCATATTGGGTATTCTCACAGAGCAGTCCATCGGGCAGCTCTTTCTCGCCGGCATCATCCCGGGACTGATCATTGCGTTCTTGTTCATTGCCGTCATTTACGGATGGGCAAGAATCAATCCTGCGATTGCGCCCAAGTCCGAACGATCCACATGGAAAGCAAGGATACGTACTATCCCCGAGGTGTTTTGGGTTCTGGTCGTCTTCATCTTGGTTGTCGGCGGGATCATGCAAGGCTATTTCACTCCTACGGAGGCAGGAGGGGTTGGCACCTTTGCCGTGCTTCTTCTGGCGATCTTCAAGCGTGATATGACCTTCAAGAACTACTTCAAGTCAGTAAAGGAGGCGCTTCGCACCGCCATCATGGTTCTCATGCTTATCGCAGGTTCCACTGTACTCGGCCATTTCATCACCGTGACCAACATCCCCCAAGTGACGGCAGACTGGATCGCAACGCTACCTCTCAACCGCTACCTAGTCATGATTCTTATTTGTCTTGTTTTCGAGCTTGGGGGCTCGATCATTGATGATCTTACCTTTCTGATTCTTGCCACCCCCATTTTTTATCCAGCCGTCCTCAAACTCGGTTTTCCTCCCCTGTGGTTCGGGATCGTCATCGGCGTCGTCGCTATGATCGGCGTCGTCATCCCACCGGTGGCAATCTGCGTATTCGTGGTAAAAAACATTACCAAGATTCCCATGGGCACGATCTACGCGGGTGTCGCGCCTTTCCTGATCGCCCTCATCCTCGTCTGGGCCCTGTTATTTTTCTTCCCCGGTCTGGCTCTGTGGCTTCCATCGGTCTTTTACAAATGAAAGGAAGCTGATGAAGAACACGGGCACAACCTAACCCGGACAAGCCGGAACCAAACACGCATATGAAAGTAAAAGGGCACGTTGGTTCTGAAACAACTTACCAAAAGGTTTAAAACAGCAAAACAGTTATGTTCATAACTTGCTTCAGAACCTACGTCCCCTCCTGCACGTAGATTTGCACCCTGACTTCCCTTCCCTGCCTGAGGCAGACAAGCTTCGGACAGACCCTCGCGGTTCCGCTCCCTCGACCATCTCGGGATCTTCGACTTGTCTTCGGCTCCTATTTATGTCAGTGTACGATTACACTAACAGGGTTCACATACAGGGGACTTACACCCCATAAGCTCTTCGGCCTTGAGCCATTCGGCCTCGAGCTCATGGCCGAGAGGCTCAGGGCCGAAAGGTTCACGCCCATGCTGGGCGTACACCAATCCACCTGACCTTTATTCCGCTGACGCTCCATAGAGGCAGGTGATCTTTACGTTATGGATAACAAAGCCATATAAATAGCCATATAAAAATATTGACATATGTTTTGATCTGCCGTACTTTAATCGTATTGATATGGAAAAACAATCTGACTTTGAGTGGGATTCCGCTAAGGATCAACTGAATCAAAAGAAACACGGCGTCTCTTTTGCTTTGGCGCAGCTTGCTTTCCTGGATCATAATCGTGTCATCTTAGAGAATTTGGAACACCGTGATGATGATGAAAAGCGATACTATTGCCTTGGCAGAGTCGCTGGTGGAATTATGACTGTAAGGTTTACCTACCGAAATAACAAGATCAGAATTATTGGCGCCGGATATTGGCGGAAAGGAAAGAAAATATATGAAAGAGAAAATAAAATACACGGATGAGCCTATCGGAAAGGTAAAGGTTATTTCCGACTTCCTTCCTTCACCTGAAGAGCTGGCTCTGAAGGACGAAACCGTCAAGGTCACTATTGCACTCAGCAAAGCCAGTGTAGAGTTTTTTAAGAAAGAGGCAAAAAAACGCAATACTCAGTATCAGAAAATGATTCGCAGACTATTGGATGAATATGCAGCCCACCAATCCTAAATCATCCATAACAAGTCAATTCACCGGGTAATCAAAACTGGTAAATAGGGTACATCAGATTATAACTTTACGGGGTTCTCCATTCCCCCTCCATGCGTCACTCACGCTCCGCCTATCCTCGGGATGGAGTCTGACTCCGCCGCATTGGCACGCCAGATGCACAAAATACCATCTGCCGCGAAGGGGTGCTGCTTATCTCGCAGCACGTTATCTCATCAAGCTGTGAAAGGAATATCGAACTATGGAATAGAATTGATTGACTTGGAACCGAGACATGCCCATGACCTCTTTACAAGTTCCATAATACCCCGACCTATTGCTTGGGTATCCTCGATTAATAAAGACGGCCAGGCCAATCTGGCTCCGTTCAGTTTTTTCACTGGTGTATCGTGGTCACCTCCTATCCTTGCATTTTCAGTGGTCAACCGATCAGACGGAACTATGAAAGACACAGTGATAAACATTCAAAAGGTCCCAGAGTTTGTTGTTAATATTGTTTCGGTGGACCTCCTTTCCATCATGGAATATACGGCAAAGTCTATACCTTATGGAACCGATGAGTCTTCAATAAAAGGTATCCATTGGATTCCTTCGAAAAAGATAAAGCCTTACCGGGTTCAGGAGGCGAAAATTTCATTTGAATGCACGCTGGAACGTATTGTTACTATTGGTGAAGGCCCTAATGCGGGAAATTTAATTCTTGGACGAGTACAGCTTGTTCATGTAGAGGATGGTTTGCTAAAGAACGAAAGAGAGGTCGATTGGTTTGCTTTGGATGTTCTTGGTCGGCTCAGCGGAAACCGGTATTGTGCTGTCCGCTCGATTATTGAGAGTGAATCGAATTAGAGGTGAGATAATCGGGTAGCCGTAATTCCGGGGACATGATACTCAGTTATTCTCGCTCCTGTGGTCACATGTAAGCGGCGGGGCAGGCATTGAATTATCAGCGCTTGGAAAGGTCATGAAAGACCTTTGTCTTGTCATGTCCACATTTTATTCTATTCCCCTTATCTTGTTGCTATGCTCTCGTTACCCCAAACCCAAGAGTAGAATGATACGCCCACAGAAAGAGGCTTTCAAAATTAAGGTTTTCTAAAAAATCTTGCCATGATTTGAGATAATCAATGCTGACAAGGTGTTGTAATACGCCTTTCACACACAACTCGGATGGAGATTCACGGACGAACCCGAATGTTCAGCTCGTCATAACCTATTGCATATGATTCTCGCCGGGGCTATCTTTCCTGTTCTCGCCACAATCAACGCTTGAATTCTTCTGAAATTCATTTATCATCACAGATGCGATCGCACGTCTTAGGTCTCTTTCTTCGTATTGAGATGGTGCGGCTGTTCAAGATCTGTTGCAAGAAGGCATACCGGTCTCGTGAGGCGTGTAACCCAAGAAAGATCGCGGAAGGCTTTAGGCTAAGGGTATTTGAAGTAACAGAAACTTAGACAGGAGGTAAGGGACATGTTCAGAAACTTAAAAAACAGTGCGGTACGTGTTACACTCTTTTTGCTGGTCCTTTTTTCAGCTACGAGTGTGTACGCGCAATTTGGGGTTATGACACAGCAACCGCCGAAAGAAGCCCAAAAGGCCGTTTTATCCTCTATGCAAGGGAGATACGTTTTTGGTCAGATATCTGACTCCGGCCAGGACCAGTTCATGCTGGATACTGCGACCGGCCGTTTATGGAGGCTCACCAAACGATCGGACATCGGGGTATGCTTATCCACCGTGCCCTATCGCAGTGCAGAGGGAGAATGCTCTGCCTTACCGGAAAACGCGCCTGTTTCGGAGGCCGGCGAAGTTAAAAAACAATAACTATAGCTTGCCTCAACAGTCGACTTGAAAGTCCGGGTTTCGCTTGGAAATCAAAACGGCAAGGGTTTTTGCTCTTATGGGCAAACGTGATTCCTTGTGTGTGCAGTGGTCAGTTCATATTCCCGCAAAGATCTTGCTAAAAAACCCCACAAACGGCCAGATCAAGCTACCCAGAATAGGCACGCCGGTAGCTCGACCGAATATGATCAATCCAATAAGGATCAAAGGACCGTAGCGCTCTAACAAGTAAATTGTGCCTTCATGCCTGGCTGGTAGAAGTCCGGCCAGGATTTTCGAGCCATCCAGAGGGGCAATTGGAAGCACGTTGAATATGGCCAGAGCCAGATTGATCTGTAAGCTCATAATCACCATGACTATAAGCAATCCCACAATGGAATGCTTTTGAGGGGCCCCGCCAACGGCGAAAACAAGTCTGAGCAACATGCCGCTCAGAAGTGCTAAAACCATATTCGCAAGGGGACCGGCAGCGCTAATCCAGAGCATATCTCTTTTGGGATTTCTCAACCTATAGGGATTTACCGGCACCGGTTTAGCCCACCCGAAATGCACCAAGAAGATCATGATCGTGCCCAATGGGTCAAGATGCGCGAGCGGATTCAGAGTTAAACGGCCACTCCGCTTTGCCGTATCATCTCCGTACTTGTTTGCAACATACCCATGGGCATATTCATGAAATGTTAGCGCCAACAGAATCGGCGGGGCTAGTAAGAGCAGCGTTCGTATTTCCATAGATAAAACCTCTCGGTATTTCCGATAGGGAGTATAGGGGAAAACGCCCTGTGCGTCAACGGTAAGGGCCAGCCTGACCCTCGCCTTCTCTCACGGCTTAGACGGTAGTCGTCCTTGTGTCCAGGACATCCTCATGTCCCCTACCACATTCCCCACAATTCTTGCTAGTCTCACTGTGGATCGTTCCCATCACATATCATCGCCTATGGCATGAATGAGGGCGTGGTTTCTTCAATGAACCACCCTGCAGCAAGCTGCAGGGTATCCAATGTCAACGTCCCCTCCCTTAATGGGAGGGGATCAACCCGCCAGACTTCAGGCGGGTAAAGGGGAGGGTGACCAAACATTTTATCACCCCCCCCCTAACCTCCCCCATCAAGGGGGAGGCACTATGTCGTAACCCTGCAGCAAGACTTCGGCGAGCTCAGTCGAGCCGCTGCAGGAAATTATCAAGTCAAAGAGGCGGGAATGCCCCTTGGGGGGCCTGGAGCTTCACTGGCACACCAACTATCACATAGAAGCTCGGTTATTTCATGAAACCAGGTAGAAAGAGGGTAATTTCAGGGAGGGCAATCAGGATGATCATGACAATCAGGTCGCAAATGAGAAATGGCGCGGCCGCCAGGCATATCTCTCCCAGCTTCGTACCTACTGGTGCGGACGCTTTCATCACAAAAAGAAGGATACCAAAGGGCGGTGTTGACATGGCCATCTCCAGGTTGAGGAGCATAAGAATTGCAAACCAGATGGGGTCATACCCAAGGCCCTGGATGACAGGCATAAAGATGGGAATAGTAATCATCATCATGGATACCTGTTCCATGAAGGTACCAAGAATCATTAGTATCACCATCATGGTGATCAGTACAGCAAGTCTCGACATCTGAATGTCATTGATAAGATTCACCAGACCCATCGTGCTGCCGGTATATGCTAGAATGCTGCTATAAGTACTGGAGGCCGCAATAATCATAAAGGCCATCACCGAGACTTTAAGGGTTCCTTTAAGGGACTTTTGCAGGACCGTTAAGTCAAATTTTTTGTAGCAACATGCCAGTATAATCGAACCTAAAGCACCTGTGGATGCTGCTTCAGTTGGTGTCGCGATACCTAAAAAAATAAACCCGAGGACCAGGAAAAAAATGAATCCAAGAGGTAGGACATATTTAGAAAATTCCGAAATCTTTTCCTTGAGGGTATGATGTTCTACCTCATAAGCTGGGGCGATTGAGGGGGTTATGTAGGATCTCCCAACCACATAAACGGAATATAGCACAGCCAGCATCAACCCGGGAACAGCCCCAGCGATCAGCACCTTTCCCACAGATATCTGCGCGAGACTTGCATACACAACCGCCAGAGCACTCGGCGGAATCAGCATGGCCAGTCCGCCGACCCCCACGATAGGACCCAGTATCATGGGGTTCTTATAACCACGTTCCTTCATTTCAGGTACCATGATTTCGCCAAGCATGGCTGTATTAGCAATGGTAGATCCGCTCAACGTTGAAAACAGGGCGCCTCCGGTGATGACAATCAGGCTCAGCCTGCCCGGTAGCCTCCCTATAAATATATCAAACACATCCAGCGTGCGCTTTGCAATGCCCGAATGCAGCATCAACTCACCCATAAAAATAAAAAGAGGGATTGGGGCTAATGAGAAGCTTACCAGGGATGTAAATATCTGCTGTACGGAAAGACTCAGACCACTCAGTCCTCCCATAAAGATATATGCCCCTATAAAATTAATCAGGAGAAATGCAAAAGCAATGGGGAGTCCTATAAGAAGGAAAAGAAGAAGGCCTCCGATCAAGAGCAACATAATACCCCACCACTCCATATCTTTACCTCCTCGTTTAATTCTCTCCGACAGGGATTCTTGAACGGTCCACGGATTAATTCTCTGTATTACCGGATTTTGATCTCAGTTTTTTATAGAATTGTCGACCGAACTGAATGGAAAGGGCCAGACTCCCGAGGGGGATAATAAGAAAAAGCGGAAATTTTGGAACGGTTGTCCCTTTTACCTCCATAATCCCCCGTTGAAAGAGGTCAATGGTGTGGAGAGTACCGAACCAAAAGATGGTAACGGAGACTATAAGCCCTAATATATCATCAATGATTTCCACCTTCCGGCGTGTCTTCGTATGAAGCCGCGTAACAACAGTATCGATATTGATGTGCCCCCCTTCTCTCAGGAGCCATGCAGCAGCCAGGAAGGTGAACCACAATAGGGCATACTCCGTAAACTGAAACGTCCAGTCTGGCGGTCGGAAACCCAAATACCGCACCACGGCTGACCCGGAAACACTAAACGTTATTGCCAAAATGATAATGCCGGCTATGTAAGCCAGAAATTCAATGCTAAAATCAAAACCATTCTTGCGCCTTTTACCATCCCTTGTGGCCATACCGTATCTCCTAATAGTTCTCGAATCTCCCCGAAACACTCCATGACTCAGCTCCTGGCTGAGTTACGCATTATTTCCAAAATGCTGAGCGTGTTAGGTCCCCGAGGAGTGGGATATCCTGCCGGAAAAGAGATCTGGGGAGCATTATGCCATACGGTGAAATTCCCCGCACTGGGCACGGGGAATTTCACCGACACGCCGCCGCCTATTTGGTTAGCAGTTTGCGTAATTTGTTAGTATATTCCTGCTCCATTTTGACCTGGCCCTTCCACCCCTCATCATAGGCCATATCGAGATATTTTTTCGTCTCTGCAGCCGGGAACTCGATAATTTCCATGCCGGCTATCATCAATAGTTTATACTCATTGGTGATCTCATCGGCGGTTCTGGCATCGATGGCGATAACCTCCAACCGTAAGGCTTCCATGAGCACTTCCTGGATATGCTTCGGGAGTGAGTCCCATTTCTTGGCATTCATAAGAAGCGGGTGAGACACCTTATAAAAACTAGGGCCCACGACGTATTTCGAAACCTCATGCCAACCATAGCCTCTTATACTGACCATTGGCCACATGAAACCATCCACAACGCCCCGTTCCAGGGCCTGATAGACGTCACCAGGACTTGTCGAAATCGGCGTGGCTCCGAGCGCTTTTAAAAAATCGACATACATGGGAGATGTACGAATCTTTAAACCTTTTAACTGGCCCACGCTGGTAACTTTATTGACGGTGTACAGTTGAAACGGTAGCTGGCTGCCCAGTGCGCCCAGATACGTCGCGTTTAACTTTTTCCGATGCATCTCATCAAAAATGGCATCCGCACCGACATCCTTTTCTTCCTGTGAGGTGAGTTGTGACAGCTTCGTGCAATTGGCTGCCGGCGCGATACCTGCATAATATGCCGCCGTGCCGTAATACATATCTACTGTCCCCGCTCTGAGAGCTTCGGGTTGATCTCCGGTCGGAATGGCTTCAGGCCCACCGATATATTTGATTTCAACCTCACCGGGATATTTTTGTTGAAGCATTTCATTGGCTCGCTTGATATAGGGCAGATAATCTCCCACAACACCAGTATGATTTTTATCCCAGGCACTAATAGCTTTAATGGTGATCTTTTTCGCCTCAGCCTGGGTGGCATTGAAGAATGACGCACCCAAAAACATGCAAATGCTTAGCGCGACAACGACGTAATACATTCTTTTTCTAGACATGGTTCCTTTCCTCCTTTCGTGTATAAAGTTGTAAACCTAAATACCCCTCACCTCGCACAGATCACATTTAGGCCGCACTATCACCTCCTTTCAAGTTTCGCCCGTAACCGGGGCGAATGATAAATTTTTCCACTTTGAGAATCCCGAGAAGCCAACACAGTCACACGAATCATAGTAATCACATCAAGCATTTTTCGTATTTGATTGGGAATACGGGCAACCCTGCCCCCGACTCTTATTTCGGATTGGCCTCAGGCTTCAATACGCCTTCTGAATCGCCGATCTTTTGCCATTTGGTTTCTTACCCGTTACAAAGAAAATAGGGTCTGCTTTTGACTCTTAGTTGAAGAGCGCTTCTACTTGGCTTATTCGCCGTTTCAGTCTACCATTAATAAGGATCTCTCTTCTAGTCTTTTCTATGGAACTGCTGACCGAGCTGTATTTGGAAATATTGAATCCCCTGGCGATATCTGCAAGTCTCTCCCCTCTAAGTCGTCCTGTAATCGTCTGGAACGTCCGCAAGAAAGTGAACAGCTTTTTCTATTCTGTGATTTATTTACTTTCTTACGGACGTCCCGTTTGTCCAAACGACTAAACCACTCCGCCAGCTCTCTACTCTATCCCACTCAGATCTGCCATGAAGCCGGCTTGATCGGTCAGGACATGTTTTCTATCGAGTGTAATTATATTCCTATTTCCTTCACTCGTACATGATTACTCCCCTGGCGTTTTTCCCGGCTTCTAAGTCCTTAAATCCGTTATTGATTTCCTCCAATCGATATCGATTCGTTATAAGGTTTTCTAAATTAATCCGCCCGGCCTTGTAAAGCTCGAGTAATGTGATAAGGTCCCTGCGAATATCTCCGGACCCATAGAAACTGCCCAATATACTCTTTTCCATCACGGGGATTTCAGCAAGGGGAAGCGTCAGCTGCGCATCCAGATCAGGGACTCCCACGACCACTACAGAGCCTCCCCTCCGAATCAGCTGATAGGCGGTCAGGGTTGTCTCCGCGCTCCCGATAGCCTCAAAGGCGTAATCAACACCTATCCCATTGGTTATTTCCAACGCCTTCTTGAGCGGATCTTGCTTTGAGGCATTGATCACATGCGTGGCTCCGAAGACCTTTGCCAGTTCAAGTTTATTATCCAGGATATCAATGGCCAGGATCTTTGTGGCATTTGCCAATACCGCCCCTTGGATCACATTGAGTCCCACGCCGCCGGCGCCCATTACGGCCACCGAGCTTCCCGGCTTTACTTTAGCCTTATTGATCACCGCCCCCACCCCTGTTATCACGCCACAACCGGCTATCGCGGCCATGTCAAAGGGAATACCGGGGTCAATCGGCAGAACACATGTCTCGGCTACCACATTGTATTCACTGAAGGAACCGACTCCCATCATGGAATGAACAGTCCGGGGCCCCTTTCGTAATCGGTACGTTCCGTCAGGCATGGCGCCGCCTCGGTTCTTTTCCTTTTCCGCGCACAAGTATGGCTGGTCCCTTAAACAGTAGTAGCATCGGCCGCAAACCGGCACCCATATCAAAAGAACGTGGTCTCCCGGTTTCAGCGTGGTGACCGCTGATCCAATCTCCTGAACAACCCCTGCCCCTTCGTGGCCAGGCACGCAGGGAAGCGGGGAAATGCGTGCAACTCCGTTTATAAGCGATAAATCAGTGTGGCAGAGCCCCGCAGCCTTGTACTTAATTAAAACCTCCTTTTCTTTTGGAGGGTCAAGCTCCAATTCATCGATGACTAGAGGCTTCCCATGCTCGTACAGGACCGCCGCTTTAGTCTTCATGATTTCCTCCTTGTGGCTTTTTCGACAATAGAGCTGATTCTAATACCAAGTAGCAATCATGTCATTGCGAGGAGCCCTTCGACTTTGCTCAGGATAAACTACGCGACGTGGCAATCTATCCTATTGAGCCCGCTTCACATTCGTTCGCAATGACATCTATAAATATTAGCGGTCTGAATGCAACTTGGTATAAATCCAAGGAATTATTTAGTAGAGAATTCAAGCCAAAAAGACGTGGTCTTGATCTGCCCCCAGAGGGGGTTTATGATGATTGTCAGTAATGCCAGAGTTTTTCTGGAGTGAGGGCATGCCGAACAGGGTGCTTGCAGCTATGGTAGAGCTGTATTACAGACAGAACGTAAATCCGATCACATGCCCTCTTCTTTGTAAAGCAACATCTGGGGTAGTGGAATACGCACGGTAATAGCTCCAGGCTGGGGACATTCATACACGCAGCAATTAAAGTGAACACAGAATTCCGAGTATGTGACAATAGGAACCTTACCCTTCTCCGATCCAAAGAACACATCCTCGCTACACATATCAACACAAATCCCGCATCCAGTGCATTTAGTCGGATCAATGACAGGTGGCATACTACTATCCTTACTTTACTTCCTTAGTGCTTCGATTCGCAAATACGGTGACGTATTTCGCTGACTTGATTACGAGATCTTGCTCACTCAGCCGAAGTCTAAGTAAATCCAACCTGGAACTCATGCATCGAAGGACTTAGTTTCAATAATTCATTACGCCTCGTTTTCAAAAGAGCCTATCTTCAGGCCTATTTCCTACATCGATTTCTATTGGCACTATATCGCCAACCTTAAGCGACAAGAGATCGTTGAGCCTTTCTGAGGCGATGATCTCTAATTTGGATTCTGGATAATCCTCAACGAGGGGAATAACGATTGCTCCTTTTACCTTTCCGCATATCAACACATGAAAGCATTTTGCTGAACAGAATCCTGGATCCATAGGGAGTATCTCGATGCCTGCTCGGTTTTTCACCTCCTTGAGTTTGTCGAAGTCTTGAGGATTCTTTACCTCCAGGTTAAGAGTCGCCGGGTATGGATCAATACCCAGCTTCTCTATGAATTGCTCCCTGACCCAAGGGATACTCATGAAACGGCCTGATTCCTTCATTCCTTCAACCAGTGTTCCTTTTATTACGACCTTTATAGAAGGTGAACGTTTCATAGTCTTTCAGAGTGAGGAGCGTAAGTTATTCAACCGTGTTCTGATTTCTTCCTCCAAGCGTGTTCCTCCATAATTAAGAGTTCGTTCCAAGACAGTGCTCAATTCGTTTCTGATTTGGGCTTTTACCTCCTCTGGAAGATTCGCATACATCGTCTCTAAATTGCTCACCCAGTTAGAGAGGGGCTCTATTGTCTCTCTCTCATAGAGATATCCCTCCAGAGAACCTGCCTTAGCGGCAAACGTGAAAAGTGCTTCATATTCTTCCATGGTAAGCCTCCCCATTTGCTTGCAATTCACTGAGGCAACTTAAAAGTTCGCTCACTTCACCTACAATGTAGTCAGGCCCTTCATTGACAAGAAGCTCCTTACCGGCGACGCCAGTCTGGATCCCTACTGTTAACAACCCTGCTTCCTTTCCGGCTCTGATATCAAGCCGGGAATCTCCAACATATACGCATTCCTCTGTTAAAAGCCCTAACGCTTTTACACATAAAATCAAACCGTCGGGAGCCGGCTTAGCAGGTGCTTCGGCTGCAGTAACCATGGCATCTATATACTGATGAATGTTCAACCTGCGAAGCTCAAGCCACTTACCGTCACCGTTGCTCATTCTTCCAGTGACTATCCCTATCTTGATTCCGTTCTCTTTTAGTGAGCGGAGCGTTTGCTCTACTCCCGACTTCAAGACGACCTTCTCGGGCTCCAATTCCAGATATGACTTCCGCATCTCATCCCGACATTGCTTCCGGGTCTCCTCTTCAAAGAAGACAGAAGGGAAAGCCTCTGAAAGCATCTTCTCCATCCGCCAGCCGTTATCCAAAAACGAAGCCACCATCTCCTCAGCAACAGGGTCCAATCCCAAGCGCTCAATCCCTCTATTAAAGGCCTCAGTGAACGCTTGTAAAGAATCAATGAGCGTTTGATCCAAGTCAAAAATGACGCCCTTTATTTTCCGTGCGGGAAGTGTCACCATAGCAGATCCTTTTGGCGATTTTTAGGGCTCCTTCGCTTCTATCTTTACAGGTCACGACTCGAGCCTATTGCTGTCTTCACCGGAAACTCAGTATGTCCAACAAAGTGAAGGTCAAAAATTCTGCTGCTTGTGCTGGGAGCGCAAAAAGCACATTTGTCTTGCTTTGATATTCTATCTTGTAATGCGAGTCAAGGGCCATTGCGGTTTTGGGGAAAAGCATCGGGGTCAGGAGACGGGGGCAGGCCATGATATCCGACAAATGAGCGGAAGAAACGACCTTATGCATAAGGAAACCGGTTCACCGGTCAGACTACCGGTTATTGGGAGGGTCTTCGCAAATCGAAGAGCACGCAATCCCCCATGAGGTGATGCCCAGCGCGGGCCAGCTTGTGGGCCAGGGCACGAGCACAATTGACCTTGATTTAATGTTAAACCTGTGTCATGATGCGACAAATTGATGCTCAATGAAGCTCACCGATCTTCGTCATATTCTTGAATCTCCATGTATTGAAACAGGGCTTCCGGACTTGTTGAAAATTACACCCTTTCACGGGCGGAGTAGGATCAAAAAATATTCTGTAAATTTCCGTGCTCAGCACACGCTGCTCCACCATTCTTTCGAAAAGCTAT
>DATKZQ010000016.1:0-87634 GCA_035527895.1 Desulfatiglandales bacterium | reverse complement strand
ATGGATGTTCACTGTTTCCGCTCTAAGACATGTAGAGTTCGGGTAATTGAAGGGACTGACTTATATCCCTGTATGACGTAGCACTGCTCTCTTAAGAACTCGACAGCACTCAGGCGCTCCTCTGGTGTTTTGTTTTTCCAGTAAAGACGGGTCGCCTCGTCATCGTCTCTGTCGACGACGCGGATTAGTTTGTTTGGTTTTGACATGGGTTAGACAGGATTTACCCTGGTTAAATAAGATTTGAGCCTTCTTTTTAGAAACAATTAGTATGTTGCTTTTACCCAGTTAAATAACATTTTAAATTTGTGATCAAATTTGAAATGTTAATGCTTTGCATTATTTAACCGGGCAGGTCTTAGCTTGAGGCCTTTGGTAAACCCCGTATATAAACGCTGATCTCTGATGCTCTGCAATACATACGTATAGTAAATTTTGACCTCAAGCTATTTAACTGGGTTTACCCCGGTTAAATAAGATTTGAGCGCTCTATGCCTTGTTAATTCGACAATTCCTTGTTGTACTGCTCAAATCTTAGCTTGAGGTCTTTGGTAAGCCCCACATAAAAGCCCTTGTCTTTGATGCTCTGCAATACATACGTATAGTACATTCTGACCTCAAGCTATTTAACTGGGTGAACAGGATTTATTCGATGGTTGGGTTTCTCAGTTTCCACCTGCCCGCCGTTGCAGAGCTATGGCGGGGCAAGCAGCGAGCCCAGACAGGCAAAGAATCTGTATACACGGTTACTCCGGTTGCTCGACTTCTAAGTGCTGGGAGTTACTCTCGGTCGGCATTATCTCCTTTATTGCCTCCATTAGGCCGGGAAGATCATCCTCAATAATTTTCCACACAATCTCCAAATCAACTCCGAAGTATTCATGTGTCAACAAGTTACGAAAATCCTTTATGTCTTGCCACTCAACATCCGGACGCCTCTGCTTCAACGCTTCGGGAAGCTTACCTACCGCTTCGCCAATAATCTCAAATTCTCTAATCACTGCCGAATACGTCTTTCTGTCATTACAAAACTGCTCAAAGGACAAGCCATTAACAAATTCAATGATGGCGCTCCCTGAATCTAGAATGTCTGTACAATAAAGACGGAAGTCCCTCTCAGACATAAATGATTTTTCCCTTGATGTTCTCTCGCACGATGGGTTTTAGGGAATGCTCAATTCCCAAATCCACTTCCCTTGAAAGCTCCTTCTCCAATAGCCTTCTTAGCTGCAAGAAAGTGTGAATACTTTTTTTGCTTTTTTCAAACTCGACAAGCAAATCAATATCGCTCCTGATAGTCTGGCCGCCTTGCGCAAAACTCCCAAAAACGCCTATACGGGTTACTCCAAACTTTTCATGCAAAAAAGGTTTCTTGTCTCTCAGATATGACACTATTTCGCCTAATGATGAAATCTCCATTTCCTCATCACCTCACTCTCTGAGGGTGCACCAGAGATCTACCTGCCCCGTGCTTCTCGACTGTAATGCCGGTGTGCTCGATCCAGATCAATATTACTTGAAATCCTTAAACCTGTCTATGGCTGTGATCGTGTGAATCCTATCTGAGAAATCTTTTGGGTTTGACAGGATTTACCGGATTTATTCGATGGTTGGTTTTCTCAGTCTCCGGATGAGACTGAGAAAGTCCAATCCGCCTAACGGCGGAGGGGAAGTATGCGCCTTGGTCTGGGTGCTGCTGATGCGCGACATACCCAGCTTCCGGCCGAAGGACGGATGGTGGTTTCGCCCTTTCATCCCCGCCCGCCTCGCCTGAGCGGCTCGCAATGGCGGGCAGGCGCGAAGGGCGAAAAGGATCCCCCCAATCCTGCCTGCCCCGTAGCTCCATTGGATGGTACTGGGGTAAATCCTGTCTAAGTAAGGGCGATAGCCTACTAGCATCCTAGCTTCCAAGCCTCAGCCAAGTGACAGCTGTGGCTTGCATGTTCACAAAAGCTTCTTGATGGATTCCACTACTCGGTCTGCCGTGTGGCCGTCCCAGAGATCGGGGACGCTGCCCTCAGCTGCGTTTCCGGAAAGTATTCGCTCGACCTTGGCCTCCAGATGATCGAAATCGCACAGCCGGTTCGTACCCTGTTGGATCGTGATGGGCCGTTCGGTATTGGGCCGCATGGTTAAGCAGGGGATCCCAAGGTAGGTGGTTTCTTCCTGAATGCCCCCGGAATCGGTGATGGCAAGGCGGCAATTGAAGACCAAATTCATGAACCGGATGTAGTTCAGGGGCTCGATGGCATGCACCCCAGGAGATTCCTTTAGCGAAGAAAACAACCCGTTTCTCTCAAGGTTTTTGCGGGTTCGTGGATGAACCGGAAATATGAGGGGAATTCTTTTGGCAATACGGGTGAAGGATTCACAGATTGACTTCAAAACCGATTGGTCGTCCACGTTCGACGGACGATGTAAGGTGACGACACCGTAATCACCGGGCAGGAGGCCGAATTCAACGTAGGCGGCTTGCTCCTGAATTCTGTCGCGCAGCATCTCGAGGGAGTCGATCATGATGTTCCCGACCCGATGGATTTTATCGGGAGATATGCCTTCTTTGATGAGATTTTTGTCTGCATCGGGAGACGGGGTCCAGAGGATATCGACCAAAGCGTCGGTAAGAAGGCGGTTGATCTCCTCCGGCATGGTGCGGTCGAACGAGCGCAGCCCTGCCTCGAGGTGGGCGATGAGCGGCTTACAGCCGCGTCCATGGTCCGTTGTCCGTTGTCCGTTGTTTGGCGAAGAGCTATAGATTATTTTTGAGGCGGCGAGGGCACAGGCCACGGTGGAGTTCACGTCTCCGACCACGATGACGAGATCGGGTTTCTGATCCAGCAGAACCTTTTCGTATGCAATCATTACCTGACCGGTCTGCTCTGCATGGGTGCCGCTGCCTACCCCGAGATGGATATCGGGCTCCGGAAGACCGAGATCCTGAAAGAAGGCATCGGACATATTCAGGTCGTAGTGCTGGCCGGTGTGCACAATAACGGGTGTCGCCCAGTCCTCCTTTTTGAGGGCGTGAAAGAGGGGGGCTATTTTCATGAAGTTCGGCCTGGCTGCAGCGATAAGATGTATGAGCATAGCTTAGGAGTTACTTGGGTTCTTTGAGTTGCTTGGGTTACTTGACTTGCTTGGGTTTTTTAAGTTCGGAGTTAAGGTATTTGATGAATCCGGAGTCCATTTTGGCTACTTTTTCGGCTTGTGTATATATCTCATCAAAACTCTCTTTGGCTATATAGCCTTGATCAATTGCGACGTAGAGGTGACTTTGAACCTCAGCGGCTGAACTTTTAGATATAAATAGGTACTGGATAAATTCTCTTTTACCTTTCCTCGCAAACCCCTTTTACCCTGTTAAATAAGATTTGAGCCTTCTTCCTAGAAACCTTTTCCCGTTGTAAGACTTCATATATTTTTCCCGTCTTGTGGCATCGCTCTGATTAAGCCAAGCCTCATAGTATATCAGCTTCAGGGGTGTCCGATCTTTTGTCGATTCAACGAGCCCTTTGTTATGTTGCTCAAATCTTAGCTTGAGATTCTTGGTAAACCCTGCATATAGGCCTTTATCCTTGATGCTCTGCAATACATACGTATAGTACATTCTGACCTCAAGCTATTTAACAGGGCAGGTATTAGACATACATGATACAGCCGCTCCCTGCATTTGACTAACCAGACGTAAGTCTTTCCTGAATCTTTCATTAGCATTAATTGCTTCATAGACTGACTTAACCAGTACCCGTGCCTCCTGCCATGCCTTTATTTCCTCAAAACGTGTTATTTTCATTGTAGATAGCCCTTTCCTAATGAGTTAGACTCACCTGAAAAACAGCTGCCAGAAAATAACTCTAGTAACCCTAGTAACGCTAGCAACACCACCAACCCTTTGGGGTGTCGGTATTTGCGTTTGACATCCACTCCAGATGGGCCGAAGTTGATTAGGAGACCTATGCAAAAAAGGGCTGGGGCGGAGATTATCTCAAGAGCTGGTTGCTTTCATCTTCAATCTGCTTAGTCACCCATTCATTTACAAGAGATATTGTGTTCAGTTTTTTTTGATCGGCAATCTTTTTCAATTTGTCATACTGTTCAGAATCAAGCATCAATAAGATAATCCTACTCTCCATGTTCTCGAAAAGTGGTTCTTTCACTTCTATAAGGTGATTTTCAAAATCAGTTATGTCATGGGTATTCCAAAATCTAGCCATCTCTTCTATTGTTTTAAATTCAGGAATTTTCATTCCTTTCTCCATTTTAAAAATCTCCTTCTTTCATTGCTAGTCATATTTCGAGCAGTAACGACATATCCTTTTCCTTTTCCAAAGGATATTATCACAGAAAAAAGATATCTTCCAGACTGAGTTTGCCCCAATACATAATAGACTGGATTCTTTCCCTTGGAAGGTGCAGTTAAGATCAACGGATTGCGCATACAAACTTCCTCAACCTCCTCTGGCCTAACATCATGTGAGGTAATGTGTTCAAGGTTCTTGTTATTCCAAACTAAAGAATGGATCAAATTCTCTATACCGTTTCAATGTGAGCTCTGATCTATGTAAGGCCGATGGTCTATGCTCCACTATTTCTTTTTCAAATGAAAAGGGTATTATTTCTTCAAAATCATGAAGGAGATCGAGACAGTTGATTTCGTCAAGGTGGATAATCGGGCCTGCATCACATATCACCCTGGTTGATGACCTAATCATTACCGTGAAGACCCCATTCTACGTCATCGCGAATAAACTTTTCCATTAGATCAGGCCGGTGAGAATCCAAGTACCGGCGAATCGCCTCAGAAAAAATGTCTTGCTCATCTCGAAACCATCCCTGGTTTACTAAATCCAAAGCCTTTTTATAAATTTGTTCAGGTAGTTGTGTCTGTATGGTTTTCATAATGTGCTCCCATATCCGCCTTCGTCCCAATAGGACTATGACGGATTACCCTGCCTAGCATTCATCCACGGGCAAGCCCGTGGCTTTCTGCGTAGGCGGGTAAAATAATGGATGTGTTGCCTTATGATCCTTCTTATATATTCAGCAATAACCACAAAGGTGTAAAGAAGTTTTTCCATATTTCGTAGAACGCAACGATACAAGGCAAGTTCTCGTCTTTTTTCTGAGGCGTTCACAGACGAACTCCTTCCTGCATGATTTTTTTGTAGATAGGTGACTCAGCGAGCGGTCCGAATTCTAGCTCATTACGACCGAAGTAAAGCGCAGAAATAAAGCAATCGTATTTCAGATTAACGTCAAAAATCAGGTCATCAATTTCAAATTCTATAGCTGGCGAGTGATCTTCGAGAACAATCATGATATCGATATCGGAGCCCTGTACATCAGTGCCCTTGGCCTTGGATCCATATATTCTGAAATCCAAAATGCTGTATTTCTCTGCCAGGATATTCTTTAGTGCCCTCAATGCTTTGTTTTCGTTAGAAGATAGTGCCATTAGATGCAACCTCCAAGTTTTGTTAGATGGTTAGGTTGGTGAGGTTTCTTGAGTATCTTTGTTTTGCTTGGAAGCTGGATCATTTTGTTACTGATTTCATTCTTTGTTTTTTAGACAGGATTTACAGGCCTGCCCTGGCGCGACATGACTGGCTCATTGGGTCATTGCTGGCGAATTCTGAGATTGGAAGCTATTGAACTGAACCATTGTAAGCCAGGTCTGGGCCAGGGATTAATTGGATTTTTGGGTTTCTCAGTTTCCAGAAGAAACTGAGAAAATCCCAATCCGGCTGCGCCGGAAAAAGGCCTATATGCTTCACTTGGGGTGTCGGTATTTGCGTTTGACATCAACGCCTGATGCGCCGAAGTTGATTAGGAGGCCAATATCTCTCGCCAAGCCGTTGAGGTAATTGACTAATTGGACTTCCCCAGTTAAATAGGCTAAAGCATTTAACGGGGCATGCTCTTCAGCAACTTCCGTCCGTAGGACGGATGGTGGTTTCGTCCTTTCCTCCCCGCCCGCCTCGCCTGAGCGGCTCGCGATGGCGGGCAGGCGGGAAGGGCGAAAGGGATCCCCCTAATCCCTGGCCCAGACCTGGCTTTGAAAGAGTGGGTTTATATGTATGGATACCGTAATCTTTACAAAGCATGATAATGTTCCTGTGTCGTTGCGCTAGGGCGGGCTGGCATCGCGATTATGGTGTTTTATATCCAATATTTGAAAGAACCAATAGGCCTTGATATTAAGGTCAAAACGTTGCGCCAGGGCAGGCCTGTAAATCCTGTCTAAGTAACATGAGGTGGTTTTTACACAGCTCCGCCCCTTGAGTTACATCGCATAATAGCATATAACCAATTGGAAATATGTATGAAATAGTGTGTTTACGCTTTCTTTGAAGCGGTCACTTATCAGTGTCTAGGGATTAGTAATACGGCTGAAAGCTGAGTGCTGATCGCTGACAAGCTGCTACCTTGACCCTCTCCCAAGTAAGACAATCTTAACGGTATGAAAAACAACCATCAGATCCATAACAAGAGACATATTCTTAACGTAATAAAGGTCGTACTTCAATTTTTCCAGGGCGTCGTGCTCGGAGGCCCCATAAGGGTATTTGACCTGGGCCCATCCGGTGATCCCGGGTTTGACGGTAAATCTCTCACTGTAGTAAGGAATTTTCTTTCCAAGTTCCTCAACGAAATGCGGCCGTTCGGGCCTGGGCCCCACAAAACTCATGTCCCCCTTGAAAACATTCCATAACTGCGGAAACTCATCGATGCGAAGTTTTCTGATAACCTTACCCACGCGGGTGATCCTGGGGTCGTCTTCTGATGCCCATACAGGGCCGGATTCCTTTTCCGCATCGGCTATCATAGAACGAAATTTGTAAAGTGTATATACCTTTCCATTTTCTCCAACCCGTTTCTGAGAGAATAGGGCAGGGCCTTGTGAAGCCAATTTGATGGCAACTGCAACTATGAGCATGAGAGGGGAAAGCAAAACCAGCAAAAGAGCTGAAAGCAGGAAGTCCACCAATCTTTTCACAGCCCTGGAGGTTTTTGACTTTGCGAAGCCGTCGGAAAAGATGAGCCAACTCGGACTAATTTTTTCAACCAGAAGTTTGCCGGTGACTCTCTCAAAGAAGCTCTCTCCGTCAATGACGTTTATCCCGTTCACTTTGCACTTCAGGAGTTGCTCCACAGGGAAAATACCGCGCTTTTCGTCCAAAGCAACGATTACGCTTTTAACGTTTTCTGCCACCGCAACATCAAAGATGTGATCGAAACCGAAGTGAAGGCAAAATCCATTGAGCTTCCCATCAGCGCCGTGCTGGTTATTGCGGGTGATGATAGAGCTGATGTTATAGCTGAGGTCCTTGCTTGTCTCTATCTGATGAATTATATCTCGTGCCAATTCGTCCGAGCCTATCATGATTGCCCTCTCCGCAAGCAGTTTTTTACTGATAGCAATTGAGTAAAGAATACGCCAGGAGACTAAGAAGAGAAGGAGAAAAACAAGGCTTACAAAAAATATCCATCTTCCGATAATCATATCCGGCCAGAAAAAGTAAATAATCGCCAGGGCAATAGAGGTGATCCCTACCGACTGTATCAATCGAGCGGCCAGATCGATGTTAGTGCCACTCATTTCAGACTCGTAGAGATCATTGAAATACAAGCTGAGCTGAGCGATAGCTGTTATGAGAAGCACCTTATGCCAGATATTTCCCAGCATGCTTAGCACGGAGGTATCTCTGCCCAAAACGAAATGGGATGCCAGGGAGACTGCCAGAAAAATAAGGAGGCCTTCACCGATAATGAAGATTGTCTTCCTTGGAGAGATATATTGTCGGAATAATCTGATCATGATTTCAGTCTAATTTCACCACAGAGACACTGAGTGCACTGAGGGGGGTGATTTTTTGATTTGGCGCGAGATGCCGCCAAATCAAAATCCTCAGCCCCGCTATGCGGGGCAGGGATATATCCTTTTGCTGACACATGAGATGATGAGTGCGCCCAATCTGGCCAAATCTCGCACTGGGAGGCACTACATACGCCGCCTTGCCCGAAGGGCAGTGGCTTTTGGCCGATCCTGATCCCGATCGGCCAAAAAGACAAAAACACTCTGTGCCCTCTGTGTCTCTGTGGTGATTGGCACACATCGTTTTGCCTCCATGGAGAAACCATATTGTCACATGCCTTTGACCCGCCAGATTTCCTATCTGGAAAAAACACTATCTTTTACATCAGCATCAAAAACTGTGCCATGTCAACAAATCAGGTTCCTGAAGCCTCAATTAATACCATAAACCATTAGCTCAGCTGATGGTCCAAGCTATGAAATTCAGTTCATTGGGTTCTGAATTCTTATCTCTCGCCCGCTCTCCTTCGACCCTACTCAGGATCGCTTGAGCCCACAGGGTGCACAAAGTTAGAAAATAAGGAATTCGATTGCTTACCCAATCCCGCGCAGCGTGATTGAACGCCCCGATAGGGGCATGGTAAGCAATCAAAGCTCTTCTCTGAGTGCTCTGTGGACTTTGTGAGAGACATTATTTACGGCTTCTCATTGGGCCCAATATGCCTTTATTGGGATCCCCGCTGCGCGGGGTTTTTAAGCGATCAAAAGCTTTTCTCTGAGTGCTCCGTGAGCTCTGTGAGAGATATCATTTGTGTATTCTGAGAAAATCTTGATTCTCTGTGCCTTTGAGTGCTCCGCCTGCCCCGTAGGTGCCGTGCATCGTACTGGGGTGAGAGATTAAAGACCCTTTTAGGGTCAAAACCAAGCCAGCCTTTTTAGGGTGGTTGTTGACTGAAGTATTGTATGTAAGTAACAACAAGATCAAACAGGAGGCTGGAGTGCTACCAGGTTAGGTCTTAATGGGCCGATTTGGAGTATACGCTTTGCTTGCTAGCAGTTTCTGTCATCACTCACGTTGATTTTCCATAGTATCGCTTATAATACTTATAATAGGGTTTACGGCTCTGGCTGTATCCGTTAAAAACAATTCCGACCACTTTTTTCTTGCCCAAATCTTCGATGCTCCTTTGAATAGTTTCCCTCGGTGATTTTCCGGCCATCACCACAAATATGATTGCATCCACGTAATTGCCTAAGACCTTTGTCTCGGCGGTAATCTGGCTTGGCGTTGCATCGAGAATAACAAAGCGGTCCCCGTACCGACCCTTGACTTCCTGCAAGAACTCATTCATTCTCTTAGAAGACAATAATTCTCCCGGATGAGTAGACGATCTTCCTCCAACCAGGAGCGAGAGTTTTTCGATTCTTGTTCTGATAATAAGATCAGAGAGCTCTCTTTTACCTGTCAGGTATTCAAACAGCCCCTCTGCATTGGAATAACCCAACATCTTATTCAGGCTTGGCTTACGAAGATCGGAGTCAACCAACAAGACATGTTCATTGATGCCCTGCGCTAAACTGACCGCCAGGTTGGCGGCAACAAATGTCTTGCCCTCACCAGGAAATGCACTCGTCACCATTATTGTTTTTGGTATTTCTCCTTCTTTTGGGTAGAGAATCTGAGATTTCAGCATCTTGAAGTTTTCGGCCTCCAAGGACTCGGGCGCGGAAAGGACGACCAACTTCGGGTCGAAGCCCCTATGCAAGAAGGTTTCATGAACCAGAGGTGACACGGCTTCCTCCGGGGCAAAATCTTCGGGCTTCCCGATAGGGAGTCTTTCGGTCTTTACGGTTTTTTCTCTTTGGTATCGTTCAAATGCGTTTGTTATCTTTCCCATGGACTTCCTTTTGAAAACATTACTGTTGTACTCTCGCCCGCTCCCGAAGGGTCGCTCGAGCTCCCAGAGGCCTCTGAGGGTATCTTTTTGACCTGGTCTTTTGACCCCGGTTAAATAGGCTGCGCATTTAACGAGGCAGGGGCGAAAGATCAGGTCAATCAATCAGCCCCTTCCGGGGCATTGATTATTCTACTAATACCGTCCTTGAGCATAACTTCATGCACGCTTATGGCAGTCTTAATAATCTGCGATGACAACTGATTGAATTACATAGTGATATCCTGCGCAGCAGGATGTCAGTTTGATCTGAATTCCCTTCTCAGGAATTCAGATCAGTAACTCAGCGACTCTGTGTACTCTGTGAGAGCCGATCCTTTGCCTCCTCATCATAAATCCTTATGGGTTGGGCGTAGTCAGAGATGCCCTTTGCCAGAATCGCAGAGGCATAGTCCCGGGCCTCCTTCATATCTCGAAAGCTGCCCACGGTTACCCTGTAGAATCTTCCCTTTCGGGGAATCTGGATGGGTATGATAGAGGGGTCGTATCGATCATGGATCAGCATTTGAAATCTGTCCTCCGCATATCTAATAGGTTTATACGAGGCGATATGTACGGTATAGGGCGAATTATTCCTTGTTTCGAAAAGAGGTGGAAAAAAGACCTTTTTTCCGCCCTCAATACGATCTACATTTACTATTTCCGGGTTATTTCTCATCAAGAGGTCTAGAATTGTTCTGTTCACAAAGCCATAAGCTCGTATAGCCAATGAAGTTAAAGTATCGCCTTTCCTGGTGACTATTGTCACCCACGAAGCCATGCCTCCCTGGTCTGCGGCTTCTGTTGAGTACTGAGATGCCTCAGCAAGCGTAACAAGGGCATCCAGGTTAATCTGGCTCTCTTCGGCTTCCTGTTTGATTATCTTGTAGTACGTAGTCGCCTTTTTTGAATAATCCGAAAGCTTCCGAGCTACTCCATCTGCCGCTTTCTTGATGGGGGCGTTGCCAGATTTTATGACGCCTTCGGTCTTGAGCTTAAGAAAGACAGGTACCCGTTCCACGAATTGGCGGAGCAAGACCGGCCTTTCTGTGTACAGAGAAAAACCAAAAGCCAAGGCTATTAAGAGCAAAGCAGCCCTTTTCCATCGCCTTCTGTAAGGCCCGGAAGCGGCCTTTCTCGGGCCAGATTGGTTCTGGTTTTGCCACATTGTGTGTGATAAGGGCGTTTCCTTTTGAATACTTCGGAAGGCCTTTTTGACGAGCACAGGCGATATTTTATGCGCTCGCTCAGTGTAGCCCAACTGGAAGACCCTGTCTGCGAGGATGTTGATCCTCTTAGGGAGGCCTTGCGTGTATTGGAAAAGGGCTTTTATCGTATTTCTGGGAAATACCTTATATTCTTTTTCGGCACCGGCTGCCCTGAGCCGGGTTGCGATGTATTCCCGTGTTTCCTCCTCGTGCAAAGGTCTCAGGTGGTGACGGATATTGATTCGCTGCCGAAGAGGCTCGCACCTCCATTGGCTCAACTTGTCATTTAACTCAGGTCTGCCCACAAGCACTACAGTAATCAATTTATGATCGGCAGTCTCAATGTTTGAAAGAAGCCTGATTTCTTCCATAAGATCGAAGGAAAGCTCGTGGGCATCATCAACCAGCAAGAGCACGGTCTGCTGGTGCTGAAAGAGTTTTTCGAGAAAGGATTGAAAATGGGCCAGAAACGTGCCCTTAGACCTGAACTCACTTCTGAATCCCAGGCGCGTGCTTATCCGCAAGAGAAGCTCTTTGGGCGACAGGTTGGCGGGGTTTGGAAGGTAGATGTACTGATACGAGGAATCGAGGTTCTTTACCAATGCCTGTACCATTGCGGTTTTGCCGGTGCCTTGTTCTCCGGTCAGGAGGATAAACCCTTTTCTCTCCTGCACCGCGTAGGTAAGCGTTGCCAGCGCCTCTTTATGAGGTTCTCCCAGATAGAGAAAACGCGCCGTAAGCTTCGGGTTAAACGGCTCTTGGTTTAGATTATAAAAGTGGGTGTACACAGTCTAGGCTGTCCGTTGTTTGTTGTCAGTTGTCCGTTGATGGACTTTTCAAAGTGTCCGTTGTTTGTTGTTTTTTTATTTCTTTCTCACCACTGAGGCACTATCTAACTGTCCGTTTTTAGTTGTCCGTCGTCCGTTGCACCGCCTTTGGCCGAACGGATTCGTTTTGATTGGGACAGTCACAGCTTTTCCGGCTGAGTCGATGTTTTGCCGATTGACCTAATGTAAGCACTTAATCGGGGAGTTAGCTCTTCAATAAGCCTCTTCAAAGAATCCACTTCAGCCTCGGTCAGGAGCCTCCTTTTGTAAGCCCTCCTGAGCCAGTGCTTCACCTCAAACAGAGATCCCCTTGCAATTCTGGCAAACCTCCGGTTATCGGCGAAACTCCCTCGTCCAGTGCCCTTTTACCCTGTTAAATAAGATTTGAGCCTCCCTTTTAAGAACCGCTTTCCGTTGTACGTCTTCAGATATTTTTCTCGCCTAGTTGCATCTTCTTGAGTGAGGCATGCTTCATAGTAAATTAGCTTCAATGGCCTTCTATCCTTTGTCGATTCAACAAGCCCTTTGTTGTGCTGCTTTTACCCAGTTAAATAATATTCTAAATTTGTGATCAAATTTAAAATATTAATGCTTTGCATTATTTAACCGGGCAGGTCTTAGCTTGAGGTTCTTGGTAGAACCTGTATAGAAATCCATATCTTTCATGCTCTGCAATAGGTATGTGTAATACACTTTGACCTCAAGCTATTTAACAGGGCAGGTGTTAGCACCGATACTATCAGCAGAATTGATAAGTTGCTTACCAACCGTATCCTGTGCCAACCGGTTCCAGGTGATAACTGCTTCCCAGACAAGGTCACTGATTTCCTCAGACAATTGATATACGCGAAGATTTTCAAAACCCGTTTTGGCCATTCAATGCTCTCCTATCAAATTCACTCAATTTCACAACGGACAACTGACGACTGACCACTGACATCATTGTGTCTCTGCTTGCCCCGTAGCTCCATCGGATGGTACTGGGGTGGTGAATTATAGGCCCAGAAAGCTATCTGCAGTTTTCTTGATAAGCTCAAAAGTGCCCTCGACCCCCTTGGAGGAGACAACTATGAGCACCGCTAAGATGATAAACGACAGCCCCACAGCAACAACGCCCAGTACCTTTTTCCGTTTCATGCTTCGGAGTTCTTTCGCTTCGTACGTGAAGGGCAGGCTGGCAATTACCGGTACATGCAGGAAATCTTCAATTTCCTCGGGCCTGCGGAAAGAGGTGTCCATCATTTCCCTCACATAGGCCAGGCCACATCCCAGCGCAAGTCCCAGAGCTATGCTCATAAGAAAAATACGGCGCATATCGGGCTTAAAGGGTTTCATCGGAGCTTTAGCGGGGTCCAGTATTCTAAACTGCTCGCCTTTCTGTTTTCGTTCCATACTGACAGCCAGCTCGGCCTCCAATTTTCTGCTCAAGAGGGAATTATAGGTCTCTCGAATGTTGTCGTAATCCCGGTTCATGGACATGAGTTCCTGCTCGCGTTTAGGTGTGTTTTCAACCAGGGTTTCGTACCTCTTGATCTGAGAATTAAGTTGTACCGCTTCTGTCTTGAGATTTTGGATTTGCAGATCGATTTCCCGCAACTGGTTTACCATGCCCCGTTCGGCCTGAATAAAGGCAGTGTCTTCCGGTATGTCCTCTGTCTTTTTGGGGACACTCTTTTCCTTGGATTCGAGATCGGCGATCTTCTTTTTCACCCTGACTACGTCAGGGTGCCGCTGCGTGTATCGAGCCTCAAGCGAGGTGAGGAGCCTTTTCAATTGCTCCAGCGACTCTTCCGGCTCCTCGCCGGGTCTGGCCGGCGGTGGTGGCGTGGTACTTTTTCTCGTCTTTATAGCATCTGCAAGCTGCTGCTGAACCAGGAGCTTTCTGTTTTCAGCCTCCCTCAAGTTCTCCTGGTTGGTAACCATCTGTTGTTGGAGCCGTTCAAGGATTCTAAGATTGGTATCCAGCTGTTCGGGGAGGCCCCCCATATAGCTCTCCCGATACCTTTTGAGCTCAGCCTCCTTCTCTATAAGCCCCCTTCTCATGGTCTCAAGCTCTTCGGTTAGGAATTCTGCGGTGCCGATAGCCTGATCCTCTCGCAGCTTGAGGTTCTCGGCTATAAAATATGATGTCAGGGCGTTGGTAACATCGGCCACCTGGTTTGGATACGGTCCGACGAAGGAAATCTGAAACGCATTTGCCCCTCGCCCGCCGCCTCCGGAAACGTCTACGGTAATCCTTTTACGAAGGCCCTCCACCTTGTCTTCCATAAACAGCGGCCTGCCCGGCTCGCTGTAAAGCCCGAACTCCCTGATGATCTTTTCCAGGTTGGTCCTGCTGGTTACCTGCTGTGTGATGGTGCGCACCCGGTCTTCGATATTGCTAGACACAATCTCCCTAACGTACTCTTGCGGCACCTTTTGAGGCTGGACCAGGATAAGTGTGCTCGCACGGTAAATCTTTGGGAGCCTTAAGTACCAGCCCAGGCCTACTAATATGGACAGGAGCAGGGGAATGATTATCCACCACATCCTGCGCATGGCCATATCTTTGTATTTTTCTATTTCAACTTTTTCCATGACCGCCCCTGACGCTTATGTGGTTAATCTCTCGCCCGCTCTCTCCGATCGCTCGAGCTCACAGAGGTCACGGAGTTTGTGTTTTTTCCTTGACCTGATCTTTTGACCCCAGTTAAATAGGCTCCGCATTAAACGGGGCAGGGTCGGAAAGATCAGGTCAATCAATCAGCCGCCTGAAGCGGCTTATTGATGATTCTGGTGATGCCGTCCTTAAGTAAGACCTCATTGAAGTTTATCAATAAGCCGAGTGGCTTGTTAGCCAAACGCAAATAAGTCCCCAGTGTAGTAGCTTCACACTACACGGGGCAAGCAAAAGCTGCTGCTTGTGCACGTTGATCGCGGCTGCAATAATCTTGGCCGATAGTTGATTTAGTTCCATAAACTCAGTGTCTCCGTGAGCTCTGTGAGAGATAACACAGATCCCTAGAGCCGCTGGGGTTTGGTGGCGGTGAGGGTGAGCATCACCCGATTCACCCTGTAGTCCTCCATATCCACGTCATCATCTCTCACGGCATAGGAATAGTCAAGTGTGGCGGAAAACCAACGAAGAAATGCTAATCTTAAGCCGCCATTACCGCGCACGGTCTCCCATTCCCGGTCAGTTGGATCTCTGTCCTTTCGGTAGAAGGCGCCAGCATAGCAGGTTAACCGTTCCAGCAGGCGGTATTCGATGCTGGTATTGGCGCTCCAAAACCGGGTAAAGCCCCTCCGCTCCGCCTCCAGGTATGCCTCGTCCCAGCCGCCGCGCCCTCCGACGGAGAAACTACCCCGGTTGAAGCGTTTTTCCAGTAGGGCGTCATACGTATAGCCGGTTTCATTTTCGGATATTTCATTTTGCTGCCAGAACTGGCCGATTCCAAGATTAAGGGAAAGGTCAGGCGAGAACTCCTGCCCGAGGTCAATGCCCACTTCGTGAACTTTGTAGTCTTCGGTGGTGCCCTCGAAATTGCGGTTTGTGAAATCATACCCGGCAGATGCCCTGGTTTGCCGCGAAAATCGGTGGATATACGTGATGCCGGCTTCATTGCCGTCGTAGTCATCGTCAGGCAATCCGCCGTCATCCCGCCAGAAGATGGCCTTTGTAAATCCATAATTGAGTTGGATACCGTTTTTTATATTGAACCAATAGTCCATATCACCGAACAGGTTCTGGATTGCCCCGTCGTCTAATGTTGGGTCTTCATTCAGGAGAAGATTATGGCTGTACCCCACACCTGCGTTATCCTCCGGGCCGAACTGATAGCGAAGACCGGCGGTTCCTCTGTTTCTCTGGTGGGTGTTTCTGGTAGTTCTGGCGCTCTCTACCTCTTCATATAGCTCAAGGGGTTCCTCGGATTTTATGTAGGTATCGCTGAAGTTGAACCTAAGATGCTCTGAAATACTATGGCCAAAATCTAGGGTGCCAGCTTGCCGGATCGTGTCGTATTGATCGTTTTTGTCGTACCAGACCCATGTAGGGGCGTAATCGAGCGTGAGTGAGGTTTTCAAGGATGAGATTCTCAAGTCGATGCCCGGGGACAGGGTAGTGATATAGTCCGATTTTTCGTCCGTGCTGTCCAAGTTTATGTTGTCGTCATAGACCTCGCTCAGGGAGATGCGCGGAATCATTTCAACGCGGTAATCAGTCCAGCCTAAAGCAGGAAGCAGGAGGAGAAGGGTCATGAGAAGAATCCATACTCTGGAAGAGTTGGATGCTGGAATAATGGAATATTGGAGTATTGGGTTCAAAAACCTAAACAAAATCTTGCCTCCGCTGTTGGAGCATCTTGCTCGTGAAAAGAAAAGCTATGTGATCACCTCTCGCCCGCTCTCCTTCGACCCTGCTTAGGATCGCTTGAGCCCACAGGGTGCACGGAGGTATGGAAAGAGGCATTAGATTGCTTACCGTTTTATGGGAGAAGGTCTTTAAGGAAAAAAGAATACATTCTTTTTTCCTTTTAAAACCTTTCCCATACACAATCCCGCGCAGCGTGATTGAACGCCCCGATAGGGGCAAGGTAAGTAATCTCTTGTATATCATAAGTAAATCTTGATTCTCTGCGCCTCTGAGTCCTCTGTGAGAGACACATGGGACCCTCCTACGGTCGTTATTAAAGACTCTCCATTCTCCCGATGTAAGTCATCGGGGCCCCCGCTGCGCGGGCCTTTTAAGCGATCCAAGGCTTTTCTCTGAGCACCCTGCCCGCAATGCTTCGCAACGCGAGGCGGGCGGGTCTGTGTGCTCTGTGAGAGACACATAAGGCCCCTTTAGGGTCCGCGCTTTTCATGGTACGACTATCGTATCATTGGGTTGAAGGAGGATATTCTGCTCCAGATTCTTTCCGGAAATTACCTTTTCATAGTCGAAGTGCAGGATTTTTTCTTTTGTGCCGGATTTCCGGATAATGCGTATACTATCTGCGTCTGCCCACTCACCAAGGCCGCCTGCTACGGATATCGCCTGGAGAACGGTCATGTCCTTCATCAACGGGTACGTTCCAGGCCGATTGATCTTGCCGATGATGTAGAAGTTTTTGCTATGGGATTCGAGAAGAATTACGGTAACCTCAGGGCTGTCTATGTAGCCTTTGAGCTTTTCAGTCAGAAGTTGCTTAAGGTTCATGGTTGTCATGCCGGACACATGGAGGTCGCCTACCAGGGGTAGGGTTAGCTTTCCGTCTGGTCTCACCAGAACCTGGCGCGTAAAATCAGGTTCCTTCCAAACCTGGATTTCAAGAACATCCATCGGCCCAATTATGTATGAAGAGTCAGCAGGAATTTCCGCTTTGGTTTCTGGCGGTTGTGTTGAGGTTTTCTCGGAGGCTAATAAAAGGCCAGCATGAGCGAAAAAAAGGAATGTAACCGAAAGAATCAGAAATCTTATAGTCTTATTGGCACCAATTCCCATGACCACAGCCTCCTTTTTGTCTCTAATCCTCTTTATGCGCTTTCGTGATATCGCTTAACCAAACCTTTTATCTCAATCCCAGGTCTTTCATCTTATAGAAAAGGGCCTTGTAACTAATATTAAGCATCTTGGCGGCCTTTACCTTGTTTCCTCCCGCAACACTCAAAGCATGGTCAATGACTTTTCTTTCGATATATTCCGAAGCCCGGGCCCTTAATGGTTTGAGCGGTATTATTTCCTGATAATCCGGATTCACTGCCCGGATCTCCTCTGTGCCGTCCAACTCAGGCATAGTGGTCTCAGCCTCGGGAAACATCTGTCGCAGGATGTTTTCCCGATCTCCCATGACCATGAATCTTTTGATGGTGTTCGACAACTCGCGCACGTTTCCCGGCCAATCGTATTGCAAGAAGAACCCCATCATTTCAGAATCTATGGCAGGATCTTCAGTGATATTCAGCTCTGAACAGTACTTGTTCACATAGTAATCAACGAGAAGCGGGATGTCTTCTCTTCGTTCCCGCAAGGGGGGCACGTCAATCTTTATGATGTTCAGCCGGTAGTATAGATCCTCGCGGAACCTACCTGTATTCAAGTCCTGTGCCAAGTCGTGGTTTGTGGCGGTAATGACCCAGGTGTTTACCCTGACATCCTCTCCACCCAACCGTGAAAATTCGCCGCTTTGCAGGACATGCAGCAGTTTTGCTTGCAAGGGCAAGGGGATATCACCAATTTCGTCGAGAAAGATGACCCCGTCGGAAGCGATTTCAAATTTACCCGGTTTGAAGCGAGTTGCTCCTGTGAAGGCGCCTTTTTCGTAACCGAAGAGCTCGCTCTCCAGTAATTCAGAGGGAAGGGCAGCGCAATTGACCTTTAGGAACTTCTTCTTTCTCCTGTCGGAGAGCCGATGTAATTCCCTGGCGACGACCTCTTTGCCTACGCCGGTCTCTCCGTAAATAATTACACTCAAGGCGGTATTAGCCACCACCTTGAGCAGTTCCTTGATATTCTTGACTGACGGGCTTTTTCCGATAAATTTTACAGTCATGGGAGACCAGGAATTGTTTTGTTGATTATGCCTTTTGCACCTTTCCTTCAGATCAATAAACCGCAGACCGACGCAGACTAGCGCAGACACTGAGTAATATGTAAAAAATTACCACTCTTTTCCCACGGATTCAATAGAAAAGTGAAAAAAATTCTATAAAGGTGGGGAAGTCGCGAGACGGGAGAGTGGCTTTGATCTCTCACCCCAAAAGGCCTTGATTATCTCTCACGGAGCACACAGACCCGCCCGCCTCGCGTTGCGAAGCATTGCGGGCAGGGTGCTCAGAGAAAAGGTTTGAATCGCTTAAAAGACCCGCGCAGCGGGGATCTCGATGCCTTACATCGGGACAATGGAGACCCTTTACGGGTAGAAATAAGCTCGTTTATTTCTCACCGTGGCGGTCTCTCCACATACCTTTAAGCGATCCTTTCGCTCAAACCGTGTAAGCCGTATCCGAAAAGAGAGTCATTTGCCGTGAATTCGCTCGGCACATACAGGGCTGTTAACTCTCACCCCATTACGATGCACGGCGCAAACAGGGCTATTATCTCACCACAGAGGTTCACCCTGTCAGAATATAGAAATAGAAAGCTTCATAGAATGTTTTTTGTTTCATAAGGCAATAGGCGCTGCGATAGACCGTTGAGGAGCTATCTGACAGGGCAGGCAGAGCATGAAAATTAGCCATGCTCGACAACAGATTGCTTACCTTGCCCCTATAGGGGCGTTCAATCACGCTGCGCGGGATTGTGTATGGGGAAGGTTTTAAAAGGAAAAAAGAATGCAATTCTTTTTCCTTAAAGACCTTCTCCCATAAAATGGTAAGCAATCGAATGTGTTATCACATACCTCAGTGTACTTTGTGGGCTCGAGCGACCGAAGGTCGCGGGCGAGAGATAAACGGTCAAAACCCACTCACCCGCATAGCATAGGTTGGACCACCCCGCTTTATAGCAGGATGGTTTATGGCATCAAATGAAGCACCCCGCAGCAAGCTGCAGGGTATCCAATGCCAAAGTCCCCTCCCTTGATGGGAGGGGATAAAGGGGAGGGTGACCAAACATTTTATCACCCCCACCTAACCTCCCCCATCAAGGGGGAGGCACTATGTCGTAACCCTGCAGCAAGACTTCGGCGAGCTCAGTCGAGCCGCTGCAGGGAATTATCAAGTTAAATAATCAACGGGTAACAAGAAACTTGTAAGAGGTGATGGTCAAAAGAGAACAGAGGGCGAAAAATTTGCTATTTCTTTGCCAGATAGTAGTAAGAAATTACATAAAAAAGTTGGCAAAAGTTTTCATATTTTTTCTGAATGTACCAAAAACCGTTGAATCTGCTCAAACGTACATATGTTGAATAGTGCATAACTGGTTGATTTTGCTTTTAAAATCATTTTGTCTATAAATTCTATCAATTTCCCCCAAAACTGGCATAGTGCTTGCGAATAATCAAAAAGTCACCTTTTGTCCAACGCATGCTCATTCTTGATCAATCAAAGAATTAAGACCCTGTAATACGCATGCGAATAGCCGACGTTTCCGGCGTGGACGGAAGAAATTCATTGTGAGATTGGGGAGGAGGGAATAAAGCATGAAAAAAACTCCGCTGCTTGGGTTGGCTCTGTTGCTTGGGATTGTAATGATGTTCCCCGGCCTTGTTGGGGCTACTGCTTTCGATTATCATTTTACCTATCAGACAGCAGTGCCGGAACTTTGGGATCCTGGAGAGGGAAAAGGCAATATTAATCTTTGGGACAATTTTGTTGAATATAAAAGCGGAATATCTGCTGACGGTCTTGGTTGGGATAACAGTAGTACTGCACTATCTTGGGTTATTAGCGATAATCTTGACGGGTCCTATACTTATACGTATGGGTGGTCTGCCTATGGGAAGGATTTGAGCCATATCATTATCGAACTTACCGACACCGCTTGGGAGCTTGACTTCAACATCGTTCTCAATCCTTCTGGGTTCGATTACGAAATTGGGGATGATGATGATGATGGTATTGGTCCATTTTCACCAGGTCCGGGAAATCCTGGGATGCCTGGGTCGATTTTTGGCATCAAGGCTGATCTACTTGATGACACGGAAATATTTGTGTTTTCGTTCACTACAGAGCAGGCCCCGGTTTGGGGCAACTTCTATGCTAAGGGGGGCGGTGGCAACGGAGACGAAGCTTATTATGCCTACAACACCGGTTTTGCATTCCCCTCGACGGGTGTTTTTGTACCCCGACCTGATGGCGCACCTGTGCCGGAGCCGGCCACAATGCTGCTGTTGGGTGTAGGGCTGATTGGCCTGGCCGGGATTGGTAGGGGAAGGTTCCGGAAAAGCAAAACATAATTTATAAATGTAACTTCGACCGAAAGGAGGTGGTGCAGCACACAAAAGCATACTTCCACAGGTCCTTAATTGTGTTAGGTAAACAAAGGGGGAAGTTAAGATGAAAAAGTTGGCAATGTTTTTATTGGGGGTTTTCTTAGTGTTTGGCCTGGCCACAAATGCCCCAGCGGTACCGTTTGAAACCACAACCTCATTGACAGGGGATTTCCGTACAGAGAACCCGGACAATTTGATAGTAGATGTGAGGATTGAATTCGATCCTGGGGATACTCTGGCAACGTGGGCGGTAGACATCAACTCGCCCGATCATCCTGACATTAAGCTTGGTGCATTTTATTTCAACTTAAACCTTGAAGGTGGGGTAACCGCTTCTTTAGGTAACTTCAGTCCTGCTTTTATCCCCGGAAAACAATGGGCTTCGGTTGGCGGAACGAACGCAGCTGGTTCTGGAAGTGCAGATTTCGATTTTGGCGTGGCTATGTCGGGTGGTGGCAACCCCCATCCCAACGAAGTCAATAATGCAAACTCCCTGGAATTTACTGTCACGCTCGTTGGAGACATTTGGACGGATGCACTTATCACAGGTGCTCCGTTCTCAAGTGGGGGCGGGATTCCCGGGGTGGGTGCCACGATGGGTGCGCATTTACAGAGCCTTGAAACTAATGGCGATACAATGAACGATAGCGGGTTCGCTTCAAATAGCTTCCCCATCCCCGAGCCGGCAACCATGTTACTGCTGGGTTCCGGGTTGCTTGGTTTGGGTGTGGTTGGAAGGAAGAAGTTCTTTAAACGTGTGTAGAGGGTTATCGGGATCCTTCGTGTTCTTTGGATTATTCACCAGAAACTCGCAACTCGATACATTTGATGACATTAGATCAGAAACACTGCTTGAACCCTCTCCACATCTATTGCCGTATGAGGGAGCTGGGTTTTTCAAAGGGCCTCGCCGCGTTCCTCTGTAGAATTTATGAACGTGCAGTGTTCAATAGATACATCCTTATAAGAATGGGGAATAGCTCATAGCTGATCGCTGATAGCTGGGAGCTCAATTAGATGGAGATGTGAGTTGAATTTCAGGAAATGAAAAGGATCTTTTTGTTGGCATGCTCCATGCAATCTTGTTTAAGAAGTGTATGTTTGCATTGTTACCCTGGATCCCTGGTATAGACTTAGGGGGAATGCACCCATATACGGATGCTGCCTTACGAAAAACTGGTGAATTTCCCTATTGACAAAGCGTATTAAAGAATGTCATTCAATTTAGGCAAGAGGAATCAGATCAAGCGGCTTAATTAATACCATAAACCATCCCGGTACAAAGCGGGGTCTCAATCTCTCGCCTGATCGTTTCACCACAGAGGCACAGAGAACACAGAGATTTCAGATGCAACAAGATAGCTTGCCACCAGAGAAAAGGCATCGCTTAAAACGTACATGGACAGCCCTTAGTGGAAAAAATGAACTCGTTCATTTTTTCCATAATGGGCTCTCCATTTGTCCCAATGTTCCATCATTGGGACGCCCGCTTTGCGGGAGTTTTAAGCTATGCAAAATGTCTACCTCTGTGACCTCTGTGTCTCTGGGGTGAGAGATAATCGAAGAGCGAGGGGGTCGTCGAGAATTGCTCGTCGCTTCGCATTGGAAATGTTGGATCTTAATGCAGAAGAAAGGGCTAAGGCAATGACCCAGGTGCTTGTTGAAAGAAGATCGGAATTCCGTTTTCCGGTTGTGGTTCCCGTTGAGTATTTCAGGCTTAGTGAAGAAGGGGTGATGAGCTACTCTTCAGATCTGACCAAAAAAGGCACGTTCGTAACATCAGATGATCCGCTTTCCGTCGGTACTAGCTTCAGTATGGACCTCACCATACCCATCAACCATGAAGCGTCCAAGATACACAAGACTAAAGGGGCAGTCGCATGGAACAGGGTACTGCCCTTTAAGAGCAAAAGAAATGGCATGGGTGTTAAGTTTATGGAGCCTTTGCCGGAGGGCTTACTGCTGCGAGCCCTTGCGTACAACGTTAAGAAACTCATGAAGGAGAGGGATGCAAGGAAAACGCTGGAAGAAAGGGTCGAGCACCTCGAGTCCGAATTAGAGTCAGCGCAGCGGTTGGCCGCCCTGGGGCGTTTTGTAGAGAAGATCCTTTTCGACTTATCAAACCCTATCTTGACAATATCCGGGAAATTGGAAATCATAAGGGCCAAGATGCATAAACACAAAACGGCCTTTGAGGAGCAGGAGACCATTACCAAAGACGAGTTCAGGAGTATTGTGACCGGGATTGATAATGACTGCAGGGAGATTGATGAAACCCTTAAAGGTTACAAGATAATCTCCGAATTGGCCCAGATCGTGGAAGATGATCGAGAAAGCCTTGAAAAGAAGCTTAGACGAAAATACCCCATGTAAGTAATTGCCCACCTGCTTTTTCACGTAATCCATTCACCACCGTTATTCCATGATACAAATATGTTGCTCTGTGTTGTCCGTTGTGCTTTTTGTCTCACCACCCCATTACGATGCATGGCACATACAGGGCTATTATCTCTCACCCCAGTACGATGCACGGCACCTACCCCAGTACCATCTTCCGGAGCTACGGGGCAGGCGCGGCAGGCAGAGCTCACGGAGTGCTCAGAGAAAAGCTTTGGATCGCTTAAAAACCCCGCTCAGCGGGGGACCCGATGACTTACATCGGGAGAATGGAGAGCCTTCACGGGTAGAAATAAGCTCGCTTATTTCTCCCCGTGACAGCCTCTCCAAATACTTTTAAGCGATCTATCAGCATCAACTGATTCATTCTACTAACTCTGAGTCCCCTGCCCGCCATTAGCTGCGCTTCAGGCGCTGGCAGGCGGGTCTGCGGGCTCCTAAAAGCCCTGAGCGACGTCGAAGGGAAGCGACCCTAAGGAGCGGGCGAGAGATCGATAGTCAAAACCCAACCTGTGGCGTAAATCAAGTAGATTGAAAGCAATACCCTTCTCTTACCCTCGCCAGTGCTGGCTATGCGGGAGCGCGGCCGCTTTATTGCATTTGCGTCGTCCTAAGTATCCAAAATCACTTCCAAAAAGTGGCAATCTTTTGCCCAAATTAAATGGTATTTTTTTACATAGTTTCAGATAATTTTTTTAGCCGAGCTGCTAACTACCTGTAATCCATGGTAATTTTCTATCCCGCCAATTTGGCATGGATTTAGCTCTATGAACGTACTGATACTCAATTTTCTAGCTTTATTAGGGCCGATATTAAATCTTTAAGGTGTATTAAAAAGGGTAAGATAAAAATTGCATAAGGTGGTCAGGTATTCCACCTGACAGCTAAATAGCAAAGAATAATTGAAAGGAGGAGTATGAAGAGGTTTTTAGTGTTTTTATGTGCCGTGACATTGGTTTTCGGCATGATCGGAGTTGGAGAGGCTACTCTGATAAGTTTTTTGCATGGAGATAGCTTTGTGGGTGTCGATGATACAACGGGGTGGTCTACGAATGACAGCGCTAAAAACATTGGTACCACTTTTACTATTTTAAGTGGATTCGGTACCGTAAGCTCAATGGATGCCGAAGCGCCCGCTGAACTGACGCACCGTGGCACACGGGGTTTAGGTATTGCTAGTGAAGAATTCGATGAAGTGGACTCAGTCGTTTATAAGGAAAAGCTTTTTATCGACTTCAATCAACCGATGTTAATTAATACTGTGTGGGTTCGGTCGCTTTTTGATGGTGAGGGCACTGATGGCGCACCAGAGCGCGGCCGTGTGAATTTCTTCCTGGACGGTGTGTGGTTGAATAGTTGGGCAGAACCTGAACCTTCTTATAACCTTACTGGTACTGAACTTTCAGGTCCTGGTTCTTTTGGGGAGGTAAGTTATGCTGCCAATATAATAGCAGATCAAATCAGATTTGTTGTCCCTCTGAAACAGGATTACACTGCTTGGAGTGAGTTTGCTGTAGCCAAATTGGATGTATCTCCCGTCCCTGAACCGGCCACCATGCTCCTGCTCGGTGTTGGCCTGATCGGTTTAGGTGGCCTTGGCAGGAAGAGGTTTTTGAAGAAAGCCTAGAGGTTATCATGAGTTGCTCGGGTTTCTTGAGTTTGTTGGGTTATTGAAGTCAAGACCCGTAACCCCAACCGGCTTGGGACGTCAGATCCTAAGCACCTGATTGCGAGATTCTAGATTTACCTCCCAGTAAGGGGCCATGGCCTGAAGAGGGCTGTGGCCCTTTCTTTGTGCAAACAAGGCAAAGGAATGGAAAACAGGGCTGGAATGATGGAATGATGGCCTGCCCTGGCGCGACATTGCTGGAATACACTACGGTCGTTACACTGTTTCGTAAGTAAGCTCTTTATACTCACGCTTTGCAACCCAGCCTGCCCTGGCGCGACTTGACCGGAGTGCTATGTCATTGTTGGCGTACCTCCGATTGGAACCTATTGAACTTAATCCTTTCAGGCCAGGTCTGGGCCAGGGGTCTGGGCCAGGGAATGATGGAAGGAGGGAATTTGGAATGTTGGAGGGATGGAAGGTGGGAAGGTGGAGTATTGGAGTACCGGAGTGATGGAGTGTTGGATTTAGCAATTCAGGAATTAGGGAATTATTGAAAAAGGGAAGGGTGGAAGGGTGGAAGGATGGTATGCGGAGCTTCCCCAGTACCATCTCCCGGAGCTACGGGGCGGGCGGGGCACGTGGGGAAGAAGGATTTACATGGCTGTTTGTTCAGTTGGTTGCAATATGAAATGGTTGGCTGGATTGGTGTTAGAGAATCAATCTACTCCGCTGGTTGAGCAATTGATTTGACTTCTTCTAGTACATTTGGGATTGAAGGTTTTTCTACTGCAATGACTCCACGCTTTGCATGTTTGTGATGGGGGAAGGATTTAAGATTCGGGTAGTGGGGTGTGTTATCGTATCGGAAAATGAGTTGATTCTTTGTATCCTGAAAATGATAACGATAGCCAAGATGTCTAATATTTCCACCTTCAAGAATAGCAGCCTCGTTCAACTCCAGAAGATATCCTGTTGCAAAACGTATCCGGATTCGCAAATTCACTCGATCTGAGGCCAGATATTCCTCTTCATAGTGCTCGACATACACATCATTCAATTCTCGGACTGCCGATTCGATATCCTCAAGATAGTGAACCAGTGCATCACGCAACATTCTGCAGATGCCTCTCTATCGCAAGCCTGATTGCCATATAATGCTCATAGTCGTTTGACCATTCAACGAAATCGATATTGTCCTCAAGTAGGCCTTTGCTAAATTTATCGAAGAACTCCTCTGAAGCCATATGAAAAAGATCCTCGTAACCACGAAGACGCTTAGCCACAGCCACAAGCGCATCTATTGATGAATCGTACTCTGTAATTTTCTTTTGCATGACCCCTCCAAACTGTCAGTTCTTTTTCTTTTACAACATGGAAACAGAACTTTGGGTTTTTTATCTGAACGGCTTAATACAGGACTTTTGTTTTTTTCAGTATGATTGTCGAAGCTTTTCGCTCAATTTTGGTTTGCCACCAGAGAAAGGAAGGTCGATTCCTTCCATCTCTTTCGCGAACAATACTGGCATTACGCAAGTCTCCTTTTGCGAGAGTTTTCAATTTCGATTGACCTTTAAAATAACATTGAAAAGGTTCATGAAACAAGGAGAAAACTCTACCCGCCTCCGCAGAAAGCCACGGGCTTGCCCGTGGATGAATGCTAGGCAGGGTAATCCGCCGTAGTCCTATTGGGACGAAGGCGGATATGCTTCGGCGGGTTCCGCCGAAGAATGTGGAGGTGCCACGCGCTTGCGCGTGGGGCTCCACCCAAAGATCTCATTTCTACCCTTCCAATTTTTCCTTCTTTGTTGATGCCTCTGACTTGAGGCGCTCGACCGTATCGATAAGGGCCGGGAATACGTTTTCACGGATATCGCCTGCCACCACAACGGCCATTATTTCATCGCCGACTGCAAGATGCCCGCTGTTTGTCTGAATGAGCACGTCCACAATGCCGGGGCGTGATCTGATGTCGGACATGATCTGTTCGATCTTTGCCTGATCAAATGCAACGTCAACCGCCTCGACGGTGTTGCCGTCCCGTGAGAAGGAGCGGACGATGCCGATGTGGCTGGCGATCATGCCGGTCTTGTGGAAGTTGGGGTTGGTCTTGATTGTGGCTATCATTTTATCGAGCTGCATCATTTCCTCCTTTGATATTCACCACCCCAGTACCATCTCCCGGAGCTACGGGGCAAGCAGAGACACAGACCCGCCCGCCTCGCGTTGCGAAGCATTGCGGGCAGGTGCCGATCGGCCAAAAGCCACAGCCCTTCGGGCGGTGTGGCATTAATCCCGTTTTGCATCTTTATTGATGCTCCGAGCACCTGACCCATGCGATCATCTATATCGATCAAGGGGAAAAACCTATATCCTCTGTGTATTCAGCACCTGGGGTGAATATATTCTTCATAAGCGGTGCTGAGGAACTCAACTTTCTTTATAGAGCTTTATTTGCGGTATTTTGTTGAAATGAGGATCCAGGGTGAAAACCAGACAGCTATTCTCAAGGGCTAGGCTCGCTATAAGAAGGTCTGTTGTAGGGATGGTAACACCTTTTCTGCGAAGAGAGTAACCGATTCGACCAGCTTCAATCCAGGTTCTAAGAGAGGTCTCCAGAAAGGGAAGGGCGGTCATGCTCTCCGCAATAAGCTTAAACTCTTTTTCAAGCTTGGCCCCTCGCAGCAATTCGGTTAACACCAGACCTGTGACGATAACCCTGCCGTTTTTGAGAAGGCTTTGAAGAGAGCCCCCCGGCCTCGAATCAGGCCTGTTGAAGTATTCAATCCAGATAGAAGTGTCTACAAGCACGTCAGGTTTCATCCAATTCCATCTCCCGCAAGGCTTTCCAGTTTTCCTCTAAATTGAGTTTGCCTTTCAATTCTAAGAGCCTCTTCATTCGTTTTTCCCGCACATAAGCCTCAAGCGCTTCATTGATGGCCTGGGATTTATTCTTAGCTCCAGTCATGTGCATCACTTCTTCGACTATTTTATCTTTGAGGTTAATGGTGGTGCGCATCATCGTCTCCCTATGTGTATGATGCCATTATATGACGATATATGATGATGTCAAGCTAATATCGCTGTTTTCTCACCACAGAGACGGTGATCCTTCTGAAGCTTTCAGCATTCAGCTGTCAGCGATCAGCAACAGCCATATCACCACAGAGGCACGGAGTACACAGAGGGTGACCTTTTGCATAGCTTAAAACTCCCGCAAAGCGGTGTGTTTTAAGCGATGCCTTTTCTTTGGTGGCGAGCAAGCTATTGTGTTGCATCTGAAATCTCTGTGAACTCTGTGCCTCTAGTGAGCGAAGCGAACGGGTGGTGAATATCGCTCTTATTTAGGCTCTGAGTCGTCATTGTTTGAGTCTAGATCGAAGAGCTTTCTGGCCACATCAAGATAAAGGTTTTGGGAGTCCCTGTCTTGCTTTCTCTTGAGAAAGAGGATGGGGTTATTGAGGATCTTTTTGGTAATAGAAAGGGTTAAATTCTCCACATCTTTCTTCTGGCTGTCTGAAAGACCATCCAAGCTTGAGAGCGTCTTTTTGAGCTCAATCTGGCGTATCTTTTCACACTTATCCTGAAGGGCCACAATGGTGGGCACAACCTCGAGGGTCTTGAGCCACTGAGTGAACTTAATCACCGCCTCATCAACCATTCTCTCGGCCTTAACGGCTTCCTTTTTTCTCTTGTCGATATTCGAGTCAACAATTCCCTTGAGGTCATCAATGTCATAAAGAAACACGTTTTCGATTCGGTTAACGTGTGGCTCCACATCTCTGGGCACGGCAATATCTATAAAGAAAAGAGGCCTGTTCTTTCTAGCCCTCATGGTGTCTTTTACCTGGCGTTCGAGAATAACGGGTTCAGATGAAGCCGTAGAGCTGATAACAATGTCTACTTCCTGCAATTGCTGGGCAATCTCGTCAATTGATATTGCGGTCCCTCGGAACTGATCTGCGAGTTCTACAGCCTTTGCAAAGGTCCGGTTGGCCACGAGGAGCCGGTTTATCTGGTTACTCAAAAGATATGTGGCAGCCAGTTCTGCCATCTCTCCGGCGCCGATGAGAAGGGCCTTTTTGCCTTTTAAATCTCCAAATATTTTTTTTGCCAATTCCACGGCAGCAAAGCTGATGGAGACGGGAGAATCGGCTATATCTGTTTCGGTACGTATTTTCTTGGCAAGTGCAAAGGTTTTGTGCATGAGCCTGTTGAGGATAACCGATGATGACTTGTGTTCTAGAGCGGTACGGTACGCATCCTTGACCTGCCCGAGTATTTGCGGTTCGCCGACCACCATTGAGTCAAGACTTGCGCCCACCCTGAATATATGCCGTATTGCCTCGTGGTTTTCGTACACGTATAAGGTTGGTTCTAACTCCTGTGTGGGGATTCCGCTAAAGCGAGAGAGGAATCCGATGACGGACTCCTTTGCATCATTCCCCTTTTCCGTTGTAAGAAGCATCTCAAAACGATTGCATGTGGAGAGAAGGAGAGATTCCTTGATATCCTTGATAGCCCTGATGTCGTTCATGACATCGTCGATGTTATGGTCTGCGAAGACAAAGCGCTCCCTCAATTCTACAGGCGCAGTCTCATGGTTCATGCCAATGGTAACAATCGTGATCATAATGAGGACCCGCCTCTGAGGCTCTCAAAGCTATGGTAGCCTTCCATCAGGAAATTGACCCCGACAAAGGTGAAGATGAGGACGAGGAAACACCCGATGGACATAAGCGCAGACCGTCTGCCGCGCCACCCGATTGCCATTCTCTGATGCAGAAGCACTGCGTAGCAAAGCCACGTTATCATAGACCACACCTCTTTCGGGTCCCAGCGCCAGTAAGACCCGTGGGCACCCTGTGCAACTATTGAACCGGTAATCATGCCGATGGTGAGAAGCAGAAATCCATAGCTGATGGCATAGTAGTTGATGGAATCCAGTATATTGAGAGAGGGGAGTCTTGAGTAAAACGCTCCGAGCCGCTTTGTTTTTATTTGTCTCTCCTGGATGAGATACATGACGCCGGCAATACAGGCAATGGCAAAGATAGCATCGCCGAGCAAGGCAGCGATTACGTGGAGGGGAAGCCACAGGCTTTTGAAAACAGGCCTCATGGCGATGGTTGAAATGGGCATTGTTGAGGAGATAAGCATCAGGAACGCGGAAAAGGGGACGGCAAATGATCCTAAAACCATGATCCTGAATTTGAGCTGGAAAAGGAGGTATGCTGCGATAATGGTCCACGCAAAGAATGAGAGAGACGCCTTGAAGTTTAGGGCAGGTATCGCTCCGAGTTTGTGATAGGCAAACGCCAGGTACATGGAATTGATTATGAAGCCCACAACAAGAATCCTGTGTGACCAGCCGCCCACTCTTTTGTTTTTCTTAATGATAAAAAACAAAAACCCCCCGGTGGCTATGAGGTAGGCTATGAGCGTTAGCTGCAACAGAATTGTTTCCATGTTACATCCTTTGAAAGTGTCATGGGTTAGTTGTCAGGTATCTTGGACCAAATGCTCTGCCGAACTATGTCGATACACGGCACATGCAGGGCTATTATCTCTCACAGAGCACACAGACCCGCCCGCCTCGCGTTGCGAAGCATTGCGGGCAGGGTGCTCAGAGAAAAGCCTTGATTGCTTACCTTGCCCCTCTAGGGGCCTCCAATCACGCTACGCGGGATTGAATATGGGAAAAGCCTCTGCGGAAAAAATGAATAGATTCATTTTTTCCGTAAGGGCTTTCTCCCATGAAACGGTAAGCAATCATTCCATAGCCGTTTTACTCAGCGGCCCCTGTGGGCTCGAGCGACCCTGAGCAGGGTCGAAGGGGAGCGGGCGAGAGATTAGAAGTCAGAACCCACTCTCCTGCATAGCATAACTTGGACCACCCCGTTCTGTAGCGGGATGGTTTATGGTATTAATTAGAAGATTTCCGCATGTGAAAGAATCTCTACACGTGGTTTTGCCTTGATCCCTGATCCTTGTTACTGACGAGAGCATGTTATTGTTTGCATTAGACATAACCGTGTGGGATGGCCAAGAGGTCTTTTCCTCTGTTCCGAGGCTCACTGGCTGGTTTTTTCAGCGACTTGTTTACGGGGGGGTCCCGCCCGCCTCGCCTGAGCGGCTCGCAATGGCGGGCAGGCTTGCCCCCTCCGCATTCTCCGCCTTCGGCGGAGCTGCGGTTTCCCCCATACCCAAGTCGCGAAAAGAACGGCGCCCTCCCGCCAGCCCTGTAGAGTAAAAACTTCACTAACACTGCGCTGAATGCCGATATCTTAGCTGACAAACTGAGCTAGGTGCATTCTCAGTCTCACACTCAACAGGGCCAGTCACAGCCGAAAAGACCTCATGACCATCCTGATATAGCAAACTATTTTATGCTTTCAGTAGTAACTGTTCTCCTTCTTTGATTCCTAAAGACCTGCGCTACAATATCGTCTACAGGAAAGCTTTCCCCCAGGATGGATCTTAAAGCAGCTCGGATCCCGTCGATATCGCCTTTTCTGATGAGCTCGAGGAGATCGGAGTTGACCAGGTTTTCAAAAGTGGGCTTATTTTCGGAAGATCTATCGCTCCGGGCGAGCACCTCCGTTCTGAGCATGCCCAGAAGCTCTACGAGAGATCCATATTCAGAGCCAAACAGGCTCTGCATCTCTTTTCTGATTTTTTTTGCCAGGGCCGGGCTCTTTCCCCCTGTGGAAATGGCAATCTGCAGGTCCCCGCTTTTGACTATAGAGGGCATAATGAAATTGCAGTCCCGGGGCTGATCAACGGCGTTAAACAAAAGCCCTTGCTCTTTTGCCCGGGATGCTATCTGCCCATTAACCACGGGGTCATCCGTAGCAGCGATAACCATGTAGGCATCACTCATGGCTTCGTTCAGGGATTGTTCCGGTATGTGCTGAATCTTTTTTTCTACGACTAATTTCTCGAGCTGAGAAGTAAGCTCGGGGGAGACGACGTGTATGTGACAGCCATACCTGAGGAGGTTCAGTATCTTTCGTTCAGCTATCTCCCCGCCGCCAACAACGAGTACGTTTTGATCTTTTAGATCCAGGAATATGGGGTAGTAGGGCATATGCTAGCGAAGCTCCGCGTCAAACCGACGAGGCACGATTTAAGCAAGAAAATACGAAATTCGAATATCGAAATCCGAAATAATTTTCTAATGCCCAAAATCCCAATGCTCTAAACGAAAAGAGCTTTGCCAAGAGCTACTCAGCTTCGGGTTGTTTTGAGTTTTGAACATTAGAATTTCAATATTGTTTCGAATTTAGGATTTAGGGTTTCGGATTTCAAAGTCCAAATAGAATTACGATTTCATTTCACCGCAAAAACTTGACATTAATCCGCCCGAAGTCTGGCGGATAAATGTTAAGATTTTACTGTATATAAACATCCAGTTGTATGTTCCTAATTAGCGCTTACTCGTTAAACCAGAAGCCAGTAACGAGAAACCGAAGTCAAAAACCACCCGTAAAAGGGGTAGCTTGAATCATAACCGTAAGAGGGGCCACATGCGTGAATAAAAATGAATTCGAATGACAAATGTCAAAGCCCAAATTTCAAATGAATGACAAATGACAAATGCTAAAAAAATATTTACTCCAGTGATTCAAACCTAGCCCATCCTGGTGGATACATGACCAAGTGGTTTTTTGAGACGATTTTGACATTGGGATTTTGGATTTGATTTGGCATTTGGATTTTGTCATTTGAGCTTTTCTTTATTGCATATTCTCAATCACTATCTTGCCTGCATAGCATAACCTGGACCACGCCGCTTTGTAGCGGCATAGTTTATGGCATCAATATTTGATGGTTTCGTAAAAAATCTTCTAATCGTCATGCCGGACTTGATCCGGCATCCAGAACCTATTGAATTTACTGGATTCCGGCTTCCGCCGGAATGACAGAAAAATGGAAAAAACGATTTTTTGCGAGTTCATCATATTTAGATATATTGATTTGCTATTTCTTCTATGAATCTCTCAGTTTCATCGGGCCCTTTTTCAGCCAGATCGGCTGCGAGTTTCTTGACCTTTTCGTAATGTGTTTGGTCCCGAAGGAGATCGTCTGTTGAAGAGTAGAGTCCACCACGTCTGCCGATGCGGTATATGAGTCGTTGGTCTTCGGGAAGTTGCTGATATTTTTTGATAATCTCGAGCATACGCTGTTTATCGTCAGGCAGCTTTCCTCTCACCTCTTCAAGAAGATTCATGATGTGGTCACTGGTAACGGTGCTGGTTAGGGTATCATCAAGGGTTTCGATAAACAGCTTTATCTCTTCAACTACTTCGTCATCGCTGAGCATTTCGAACTCTCCGTCTACTATTTTTTGATAGAGGAGGGTGCGCTCAGGGATCCGGAGGCTTCTGAGACGAATAAAATGCGGGTTTATCTGGTTGAGGACCTTGGCTGTCTCGGTTGCGTGTTCTCTCCACATGGCCTTTCCGCCGAGACCGGGCATAATGTATTCAGACAAAGACATGCCGGCATCCATGACCTTTCTGCCGGCATCTATGTGCCGCTCTGCCGTAACACCTTTCTTTACAAACTTGAGCAGAGGATCATAACCGCTTTCCATGCCGATATGTACCCTATCCAAACCCGCCTCTTTTATCTCCTTCATCTCATCGAGTGATTTTCGACTGACGGTTCTTGACCGTGAATAGGTGGTCACCCGCGTGAGGTCGGGAAACTTCTCCCGCAGGAAACGTAAGATTTCAACGAAGTCTTTCGTCTTGAGGACGAAATTATCGGCATCCTGAAGAAAACACTCGCCGGTAGCGTAATAAAGCCACATGGCCACACTCTTGTAACTGTAGCTGTAGTTGTGGTTAGAGAGGATGTGGTTGATAACCGCATTGGTTATCTGACCGCTTTCCCCCATCTTCCATGAAATGGCTTTGATATCATCGGCGAAATCTTTGGCAGTTTGAATATCCTTTTTGACTTCTTCTGCTGTTCTCAGGGAGAATTTTTCTTTTTTGTAGACCGGGCAAAAAAGGCACTGGTTCCAGGGGCAGTTGCGCGTTATGCGCAAAAGGAGGCTCCGTGCCTCATTGGGAGGCCTGATGGGGCCTTGCTCAAAACTCAACGGTACGCTGCTGATCATTTCTTCACCTCGGTTCACCGGCTCATGGCCCCTTGGAGAGGAGCATGTAATTCAGTCCATGAAAGGGCGAATCAGCCTATTAATTAATGCCATAAACCATCACGCTGCGAAGGGGGATGGCCCAAGCTATGCTATGTTATGATCTCTCGCCCGCTCCTCAGGGTCGCTCGAGCACGCAGAGGACTCAGAGTTAGGAAAATGAATCAGTTGATGGCAAAAGATCGCTTGAAAGTATTTGGAGAGCCTTCACGGGTAGAAATAAGCGAGCTCATTTCTACCCGTGAAGGCTCTCCATTCACCCGATGTAACTCATCGGCGCCCCCGCTGCGCGGGGCTTTTAAGCGATTCACAGCTTTTCTCTGAGCACTTTGTGAACTCTGTGTCTCTGTGGTGAATCATGAGCCAAACACGCTTTTAGGGTCAAAACAAGCTACCCTTTCTACCGGTAGTTATTGAGTCAGTATTCTCGAGAAACGTAATATATCAGAAATGATAATCACATACCACGACTTTTCAAATCTTTCTCTGCTCCGGCTTATTGGAATCCGGCGGTTAGCGGTGATAGTTTCTTTGCTGTTGGGGAGAATGAGGCACCCAACCACAACCAGAGGTGGTGGCTTGAGCAAGGCCACTAAAAGGGGCTACCGGAATGGTCTTCTTTATCCGGTTATAATTTCGAATATCGAAGCACGAAATTCGAAACAATACCAAATGACAAAACCGCAAATGACCAAAACAGTCTCATAGCGAATACTATCCTGAGGAGCAATCTCCTTACAATGCTTGGTGCTTTTGAACATTAGAATTTCGGATTTGTTTCGGCCTGCCCTGGCGCGACGTTTCTCGAATAGAGCGCAGTCGTTATGGCATTTTGCAACCGCAGTGAATTTGCTTCTGACCAGCACTCCAGGTCTGGGCCAGGGATTTCGGTATTCGGATTTCGGATTTGAACGTCGCAATCACAGTTCTAATCAGCCACCTTTTATTTGACTTTGAGGATACTCGGTAGAGAAATAGGTGGTGTTGACATCGGGTTTGAGACAATATAGATTGTGAGGCCGATCCCACTTCCGGGGAGGGCGAGATGAGGTCGAGAATTGCTTTAATTCGGTGGGTTAGGGTTTTCTTGCTGTGCTCCCTGTTTGTTGCTCCAATGGTGCATGCCCGATCGCCGGGTCAGATAAAGGCAATGAACCAGAGGGCAGACACGGTCATCAATCAAAAGAATCGGTTTGTAATAAAGGTCCTCCAGCAGTACGGTATGTCCTGCGAAACCGACATAAACGGAATGATCACCCGCATCAATGCTCATGGGGATTGGGTACCGGTAAGAAAGCTAGACATTGTGCCAGTGCCAAAAGAGGGTGGTGAGGCTGATAAGGTGGTAGGCCACGAAGTGTTGATTTACACAGATGGGGAAACGGTACGTCTCTTCTCCGAAATCAAGGTCAGATAGATGCCTGTATTCTCGATTCTTAAAGCATCCTTCCGTTCATTTTGGGATGACGGGTGTCTGAACCTCTCTGCTGCTATTGCCTTTTACGCTATTCTTTCCGTTATCCCCTTTCTTTACCTTCTTGTCTCGATAGTAGGCTTTTTTGTGGGCACCGAGGGCGAGGTGCTGCCACGAGTAAGCTCCTTCATAACCCAGCTCATTCCCTTTATCAGTAAAAGTGTCCTCCGTGAAGTGGGTCGCATAAACCTGGGCAGCGGGACTTTTACGTGGTTCGCTGTTCTCTTTATGTTGTGGTCAAGTACCCTCATTTTCAATTCCATTGAGTTCTCCCTGAAAAGGGTCTTCAAACTCGATAATGCGCGCCCCTTTTGGATTTCTAAGGTAATGTCGTTGCTCTTTGTGCCGTTGGCCGGGCTGGTTTTTGTCTTCCTTCAAACCTTCAATCTCTTCGTAGATGCTTTCATGCGGTTAAGCACTTATTTCGGCATCGCCATAATACCCCTTTTCCTGAATAGTATTTTCCTGAAATATATCTTTCCCTTTCTATTGACTTTTTTTTTGCTCACCGCGCTCTATGCTGTGGTGCCACCAGGCAGGGCTTATATTCGGCAGTCTATGATAGGGGGCCTGATGTGTGCGGTCTTGCTTGAGGTTGCCAAGCATATGTTTCGCTGGAGCATCAGTCATAATCCCAATTATGGCCTTATTTACGGGTCTTTGAATACCCTAATCCTCATGCTGCTCTGGATCTTCTACGCATCAGCTATTTTCCTTTTTTGTGCCGAGATCATCGCCGCCTACCGGAGACAGCGGGAGGGTGCGTGGAGATTGGGTTTGTAATCGAGGAATTGAGGAAGGTTGGAATAATGGAATGCTGGCCTGCCCTGGCGCGACTTGACCGGAGTGCCATGTCATTGCTGGCGTACCTCCGATTGGAACCTATTGAACTTAATCGTTTCAGGCCAGGTCTGGGCCGGGGCCTGCCCTGGCGCGACTGGTCTGGAGTTCTTTGAAGATGGGCTATTGATCAATGCTATAAACCATCACCTCAGCTGATGGTCCAAGCTATGCTAAGCAAGAGAGTGGGTTTTGAGTTCTGATCTCTCGCCCGCTCCCCTTCGACCCTGCTCAGGATCGCTTGAGCCCACAAAGGACTCAGAGTTAGGAAAATGAATGAGTTGATGCTGATAGATCGCTTAAAAGTATTTGGAGAGACCGCCACGGCAAGAAATAAGCGAGCTTATTTCTACCCGTGAAGGCTCTCCATTCTCCCGATGTAAGTCATCGGAGCCCGCGCTGCGCGGGCCTTTTAAGCGATCCAAGGCTTTTCTCTGAGTTCTCTGAGAGCTCTGCCTGCCGCGCCTGCCCCGTAGCTCCGGAAGATGGTACTGGGGTAGGTGCCGTGCATCGTACTGGGGTGAGAGATAATGTAGACCTGTTTGGGTTACCATCAAACGAACTTTTTAAGGGTAGTTGTTGAGTCGGCCGCGGGAACTACAAAACTCAATGGCAGACTGGCCTGCCCTGGCGCGACATTGCTGGAATACACTATGGTCGTTACACTGTTTCGTAAGTAAGCTCTTTATACTCACGCTTTGCAACCCAGGTCTGGGCCAGGGAATGATGGGGGAATGGATTGGGGAATTTGGGATGATCATGAACCTAAGGTCGGAACAAAAATGGCTGAACTCTAATCATCCTCCGCAGTTTTCCACCGATCATCGATCACAATAAACTCAACTTTTTTATGTTGTGCCTCTTCATCTGCCACCTTTTTCTGCGGAGGGCTCAGGTCACTATAGCAACTGACACACAGGCCTGTCTTATTCACACAGTTTTTTGCGGTATTGCAAAGGACGCACGTCCTTTTTTCTATTCCCATGGCTATCCGCTTACTATCCTTCAGGATAGCCATAGTACTCCACTTGTGTCCTCTTGCCCTCCAAATATCCTCAAGCTTAACGACTTTATTCTCGCCGTCTTCCTCTTTTTTCATCGCTCCTGTTTGCCTTGTGCCAGGTATTTCCTTCTATTCTAACCCCTTTATCCACCAGTTCAATGAAAATATTCACGAAAACAGGGAGAGCTGCCTGTCTTTCGCCTTTTTTTCTCCAATCTCCATTTTTGCCTTTTTCACCAAATCCTCTTTGATAGACATTAAGAAGGGCGAAATAGGGAGCGCAAAAGATCTCCCAAATAGATTCCGTTTTTTCGTATGGCTTAAAAACAGCATCTTCTTGGCCCTCGTCATTCCTACGTAAAGAAGCCTTCGCTCCTCCTCTCTTTCGATATCATGCTTTCCAAAAAGGTCATAGGGCAAAAGACCGTCCTCGCAACCCACAATAAAAACATATGAAAACTCCAAACCCTTGGCTGCATGAAGGGTCATGAGGGTAACCTGTTCCGCCCTGCTTCTGTAGGTATCAACACCGCTGCCGAGCTGTAAGAAAGAGAGAAATGCTGTAATGTCACCTCCAAATGGTGCAGCCAGGGAAATCAATCTATCAATGTCATCCCTATGAGATACCATGATTTCAGGGACGTGGGTGACAACGATTTCTCTGATATATTCCTCAATCGACCGCAATGTGCCGTCTTTTTTTACCTGAGCGAGAGATGATTCGTGCACGTCCTTTATGTCTTTTTCCGCCAATCTGTTGCGTAACATCATATTCGAGGGCACTATCATCAAGCGCAGCAGATCAATCACAGTGATAATAGGCTCTTGCCTGTAGAAGGGTTCCTCTCCGACAACTTGATAAGGGATACCGTGGTCATTCATGGCCTTGATAATATCGGGTGCCATCTTCGAAACCCTGTATAAGACACCGAAATCCGAAAAAGACGGCGCCTCCGCCTCATCGCTGCCGTCGGTAATCTCGCTGTCGAGAGAGAAAAACCGAACGCCTCCCATCAACCTTTCTATGGCCCTAGCGACAAACTCCGCCTCGCTTTTCGAAGTGGGGCATTCCTGGATATCTATTGATACACCTTCATTAACCCCTTCAAGCGGATTACTGCTGCCCTGTGGTCTCATGACCTGATCCGATGCACTCAGTATCGTCCTCGGACACCGGTAGGATGTCTTGAGCTCGTAGACGGCAGCGGAGGGATAGTCATCCTTAAAAGCCCCTATAAAGCTGTTATCAGCACCTCTGAAACCGTAAATGGCCTGATCAGGGTCGCCGATTGCTAGGATATTGGAATGGTGGTGCGGTGCAAGGTGTCTGATGAGCCGGTATTGGGCAGTATTTATGTCCTGATATTCGTCGATACAGATCCACGCATATCTCTGTCTCACCTGGTCTGCACACTCTCCACCATCCTGGAGAAGCCGCACCGGAGAAACAATGAGATCATCTATATCAAATGCGTCTTCTTTCCGTAAGCATTCTTCATAGGCAGAGAAGATCTGTCCCAGCTCATCGTCGTTTTGCTGTTCAGGGAAGTGCATCTTGCCTTTTTCAAGACGTATTCTCTCTGCTACTGGGTTTACATCTTTGCTTTTCATGCCAAGAAATGACGAAAGGATAAAACGCTTGTCATCATCTCCAAACACGGCGAAATCCGTGGTTCTCCCGAACCGGGGTGCATAGGTTCTGAGCAGGGACATGCCGAACGAGTGAAAGGTGCTGATGGTAATCTCCTGAGCCGTGCGCTCGTCTTGAAAGGCAGCTGTTACCCTCCTTTTCATCTCTTCGGCTGCTTTATTGGTGAAGGTAATTGCCAGTATAGAGGAAGGATTTACCTCCCAATGCGAAACAAGCCTGGCAATCCTCATGGTTAAGATTAATGTCTTGCCGGTTCCCGGACCTGCTAGGATCAGGCACGGGCCTCGGTAGTGGTTTATCGCCTTTTCTTGGATTCGATTCAGAATGACCCCGGGCGAAACTATATCTCCACCAGCCTCTCTTTCGGTACCGCCACGAGGGGATGTAAACAGGTCTCCAGGGCCGATGATACCTTTTCGATCCGGCCTTTCGTATGATCGCTCAAAGAATGATATCTGAGATGAAATGGACCGAATCTCTCCCGGCCGGAACACCCTTATCTGGCCAAACCTCCCATCGTACCCCTCCTCGATGTGAACCTCGCGGTTCCTCAACCTTTTGATTCCCTCCAGCAGAACTTCATCGCCCATCTCCCTGATCTGGTCATAAGAGAGGTCAAGCAGAATAGCGAACTCGGTGCCACCTTTGTGCAAGAGATATTCATACTGCCTGTTCACCTCTTTGCTGTTTGGGCCAACACCCTTGATCTCCGCTATGAGATTTTTCAAGGGAGTAAGAGAATAAAAGGGGTCCCGCCGAGGCCGTACCTGAGGATCTGCCCTGTCGGCAAGCTGTATGACCCTGTTCAATACGCCTACTGTCACCTTCTTCCCGCATACCGGACATATTCCGCCGTGTTGCGCCGTTTCCCGAGGTTCCCAGCAAATGCCGCATTTTCTGTGGCCGTCAAGATGGTACTTCCCCTCTTGGGGAAAGAACTCGATGGTGCCCTGGAATCTATCTAACCCATCCCCTCTCATTGCGGCGCTTATCCCCGGAAAAGAGAGTTCTGCATCAAAGAGATTTGCCTCCCTCCCCAACTTTTCAGGTGAGTGAGCATCTGAATTGGAAATGAGGGTGTACTTGTCTAAAAAGGAGCAGAGCCAGTTCATGGCCGGATCTGAGGAAAGCCCGGTCTCCACTGCAAAGATATGGTCGGAAAGATCGCCAAAACATTCCTCGATGGTGTCGTAGCCTGATTGTGAGCCAAGGACTGAAAACCACGGTGTCCATATGTGGGCCGGAACAAATATGATATCGCTACCTGCCTCCAGGGCTATCTCAAGCAAATCCCGCGAGGCGATTCCGAGGATCGGCCTTCCGTCGGATCTGATGTTGCCAATAGCCCCCAGTCTATTCTGTATCTTTTTTGCCGCTTCAAACGATGGACAGAAGATCAGGTTGTGCACCTTTCGGACCTTACCCCCATCCTTGTAAATGCTGCTTATTTCCCCGGAGAGGATAAAGCTGACGGGCTGTAAGGCTGAAGATGAGAGCAGGTCATCGTCTATGCGGTAGTCCCCCTTGAGAACAAAAAGGCCGTCCTCTGCCGGGATCAGTCTCTCCTCGAGATCGGTGTACCACCCGGGGTGAAACACATCACCGGTTCCTACAACGCGTATTCCCTTTCGGCGGGCCCAGAAATCCAGATTCTCCGGCGTGAGGGCACTGCTCGTAGCTACCGAATAATGAGAATGGATATGGAAATCAGCTATGAACCGCATAGAAGTCCTGTTACTAACGAAACCATAGTATTGTTTGCATTGGACATAACCGACAAAGACCCCATCTCCCTCCCGATAGTGCAGGGTATTTGATGCTCTCAGCGGCAACAAGACCGACTCAGTCGTACGGGGTTAGTATCTCAGAGCCCATATCGGTTATCAGAACTGTTTGCTCGAATTGTGCAGACAGGCTTCCGTCATCGGTTACAACTGTCCAGTTGTCCGAAAGAACGTGGAGGTTGTGTTTTCCGAGATTTATCATTGGTTCTATGGTAAACACCATACCGGGTACAAGCGTAATGCCCTGGTTCTTTTGCCCATAATGGGGAACCTGCGGGGGCTCGTGAAACTCAAACCCGATGCCGTGGCCCACATACTCTCTGACGACTGAGCAGCCCTGACTCTCTGCGTATGTCTGAATGGCATATCCGATATCGCCGGTCTTGTTTCCGGGAACAGCCTCGCTAATACCTCGGCTCAAGCACTCGCGAGCAACGCTTACGATCTTTCGGGCATCTTTGCCGAAGGTGCCAACAAAGAACGTCTTGCTGGCATCGGCATAGTACCCGCCCACGATAGGCGTAACATCAATATTCACGATATCGCCGTCTTTTAGAACAGTATCGTCAGGTATGCCGTGACAAATCACGTTATTGATGGAGGTGCATACGCTCTTTGGAAATCCATGGTAATTCAGGGGAGCGGATTGGGCGTTGTTTTCTTCTGTGGCCTTTTCTACCATGGCGTTGATATCGTTGGTGGTAATACCGGGTTTGATCAGCTCTTCGGCTCGGTTGAGAATATCGAGTGCAAGCCGGCCCGCCTTTTTTATGCCGACAATGTCCCCCGCTGCCTTGAGACGAATCTTATGTTGAGCCTCATATTGGGCTTTGAGTGTTTGGAAGTCATTAGAAAAGCCGGCTTTCTTGAATTTCCGCTTCAGTTTTTTGTAGTTCATATCTTATGCTGGATATGTTAGATGGAAATCGGGACTTTTGTGAACGAAAGGATGATAGGCAAGATAGCGCAGATGGTCAAGGATTTTCCTGGGCCCCAATCCCATCTTTATAGGGGGTCTTTAAGGAAATAGCCAGACGTTGGTTTTGAGTATGGATGCTGAAAAGATAAAGGTGAGGAAGGATCTCGATCTTTTTCCCGTGCAAAGCGGTGATCGAACGCTCATCATGATCAAGGACAAACTAGGGCTTGTGGAGGAGGGTAGGGCAATCAGCCCTGAACTCTATAAGGTGATGGCCATGTTGGACGGAGCCCACTCCTTGAGAGATGTTCAAATAGAACTGATGCGGCGACAGGGTGGAAGATTGGTATCGATGGAGGAGGTTGAGGAGCTGGTAAAGCAACTGGATAATTCATTTCTTTTAGATAGCCCACGTTACAGAGGAGCGAAACAGGAGATCGTTGCCCGCTTCACAGCCCAAAAGATACGGAGTTGTTCTCTGGCCGGCCTTTCCTATCCCGCAAAGGAGGAGGATCTCAGGAGACGATTGGAGGACATTCTCAATACACAAACGATACCGGAAACTCCTCAGGGGAAAATCACTGCCGTGGTGGCGCCGCATATTGATCTGGAGGCTGGCAAACGGGTTTATGCGAGCGCGTACCAGGCAATAAGAGATGGTAATCAGGTAAAGAAGGTTATTGTATTAGGTGTCGGTCATTCTCTTACCGAAAGGATGTTTTCGCTGACCACAAAAACGTTTGAAACTCCTCTGGGACGAGTGGAAACCGATGAAGAGACCGTCAGGGAATTGATGAAGGCAGGAGGTGATATCCTTTCCATAGATGATTTTGTCCACAGAGATGAACATTCTATTGAATTTCAGCTTATTTTTCTTCAGCACATATTCAGAGGCAGTTCCTTTGCCCTCGTTCCTGTCCTATGCGGTTCTCTCCTTGGAAGCCTGCCTGTATACAGCAGGGAAGCATACCGATCCGAGGGAGGGCGTTTTCTGCACGTTTTGGCCGATGCTGCAAAAGACGACGAAACGATTCTGATTGCAGGGGTTGATTTCTCGCATATTGGGCAGAAGTTCGGGCACGATATGCCTGCTTCGTTTATCATCAACGAGTCGGAAAAGCACGACAGGGAGCTTTTGCGTTTTCTGTGTGACGGGAATGCTAACGGATTCTGGGAAGAATCGAAGAAGGTGGAAGATAAATTCAATGTCTGTGGGTTTTCCGCTCTGGCCTGCTTGTTAGAGGTGCTTCCCCCGAGCCGGGGAAAACTCTTGGCCTATGAGACATACCGAGAAGAACCGACCAAATCGGCCGTGAGTTTTGCAGCAGCCATCTTTACCCGCCTACGCAGAAAGCCTGGGCTTGCCCGTGGATGAATGTTAGGCAGGGTAATCCGCCGTAGTCCTAGTGGGACGAAGGCGGATATGCTTCGGCGGGTTCCGCCGAAGAATGTGGAGGTGCCCCGCGCTTGCGCGTGGGGCTCCACGAGCTCAGGCCTCTAAAGGAAAGGGGTTGAAGAGGTTTCGGAATCGAGGCAATTGTATCCGCGGGAACGGTGGCGAAAGGCATTTTTGAAACATTACCAGGGAATCATGAAACAGATTGCTGGTTAAACTTCTGGTATGCTGCATAGAGTCTTTGGGTTATGGTAATACCGCCCCCGATGACCAATATCCATAAGCCTATGAGGAGGCATTTGGGGAATAACACCATGAGAAAGATTATCAGGATTCTCTCTGGTCTTTGTAAGAGGCCTATGGACCCAAATTCCAAAAAATTCTCGGCCTTTGCCTTGATATAGCTCGTAATCAGGGAGGTGATGAGGGTGAGGAGGGCAAGCACGAATATGCTTTTATTCCCGACCCTGAAGCCGTAGAGGATGATAGCAAACAGAATGGCACTATCGGAGAACCGGTCCATCACCGAGTCCAGGAAGGCACCGGCCGGCCTGGCCGTGTTGTTGCTTCTGGCAACTAATCCATCAAGTGCATCAAACAGGGAAAACACTAAGAAAAGAAATGCACCCAGCTTCCAGATCTCGTAATATACTAATACAGAGGCAAGAACGGTACCGAGAAAGGCGATTATCGTTAATAGAGAGGCCGTGAACCTGTGTCTGATCAAGAAATCCGTGAAAGGTCTGGCAGCCCTCTCGAAGGGGCCTCTTAATAGATGAATCATGTAGTCTTACCTTCTGTTGATCCCGCCAATGTAAACCGTACCAATGAGGTATAGTAAGGCAAATGTGCCTTTTGGTCAAGGCAATGTTTTACGCATTTGTTCGGATCCGGAGGCAATTGATGGGCTTTTTTCACTCAAGCCGCGGCACGGGAAACTATTGATTGACAGGCCAGTAATAACCTACTATGTACATGAACTTTGGTTTCTTTGTTCACGGTAACGGGATATAGATCCTAGAAACTCAGGAAGATCGTAAAGGTCGCATTGAATTATGGTTTCTAAACAAAAAAAAGGTTTTATCAAGATAGACGAGGAGTTGTGCAAGGGCTGCTATTTGTGTCAATCAGTATGTCCGATGAACTTGATTTCAGTTTCCGAGAAGTTGAATCAGAAGGGATACCATCCAGCAGCTTACAATGAGGAAGACATGGAATTGGAAAAGCACCAGTGCAGAGGTTGTGCACTCTGTGCCATTATGTGCCCTGATATCGCCATTGAGGTATATTGTGAGTGAAAAAAGACTGCTACGAGGAAGTCATGCCATCGGCGAGGCAGCGATACGGGCCGGCTGCCGCTTTTATTTCGGCTATCCCATAACCCCTCAAAATGAACTTACCGAGTATATGGCAAGCGGATTGGCTGCCCTTTCCGACGGCGTGTTTATTCAAGCAGAGAGTGAGCTGGCTGCCATAAACATGGTTCTGGGTGTTTCAATGACCGGAAAGAGAGTTATGACATCTTCTTCGAGCCCTGGGATCAGTTTAAAGCAGGAAGGAATCTCCTATCTGGCGGGTCAGGAGCTTCCCGCAGTTATCGTTAATACTATGAGAGGGGGACCGGGCCTGGGCAATATTGCGCCTTCTCAGGGAGACTATTTTCAGGCCACGAAAGGCGGCGGGCACGGAGATTACAAGACCATCGTCTTGGCCCCCGGAACGGGTCAGGAACTTGCCGATTTGACAAGGCTTGCCTTTGAGTATGCTGATAGATACCGGATTCCAGTCATCATCTTGGCCGATGGTATGATGGGCCAAATGATGGAGCCCGTTGAACTTCCGGAGCCGATTGATCCTGCCTCTCTTCCCCCGAAACCATTTATCCTTGACGGCGCAAAAGGCAGGCAGAGCAGAATTATCAAATCGCTCTTACTTGACCCTCCCACGATGGAAGAGCACAACTGGAAACTGTATAGAAAACATCAAATGATAGAAAACGAGATACCCGAAGTAGAACGTTATTTGACTGATAATGCCCGCCTGGTAGTTATCGCATATGGAACAGCGAGCAGGATTGCAAAAGGGGCAATTAAGCGGGTGAGAGAGATGGGACTCAAGGTTGGGCTCCTGAGACCCAAGACCCTGTGGCCGTTTCCCAAGAAGCAGATTGTTGAGATGAGTGGAATGGTGTCTGATTTTCTCGTGTTCGAAATGAGCACCGGTCAGATGCTGGAAGATGTAAAACTCTCTTTGGAGGGTAGGAGAAGAATACACTTCTATGGCAGGCCCGGCGGGGTAATACCTACACCCGACGAGATAGCCAAGGTCATCAATAACATCTATTTCAAAGAAGGGCTTGAAACAGAGGAATAAATGAGAAAGGTTTTTGGAAGACCCGAAAGCTTAAAGGATACACCATTTCATTATTGCCCAGGTTGCGGCCACAGCATCATTCACCGTTTGGTTGCAGAGAGCATTGATGAACTGCAGATTAGGGAGAGAACAATCGGTATTCCGCCGGCGGGGTGTGCGGTGTTGGCATATGACTATTTCGATATCGATATGGGAGAGGCTCCACACGGCAGGGCCGCCGCCGTTGCTACGGGTGTCAAGCGGGCGCTACCGGACAGAATAGTTTTCACATACCAGGGAGATGGGGATATCGCTGCTATTGGCACAGCGGAGACGATTCATGCTGCAAATAGGGGCGAGAAGATTACGGTCATATTTGTTAATAATGGCGTTTACGGGATGACCGGCGGCCAGATGGCTCCCACGACAATCATAGGGCAAAACACAACCACGACACCCGGTGGCAGGAACCCTGATCGGGACGGTTTGCCGATTGATTTGAGTGAGATGTTGGCCATAACCAACGGAAGCGTCTATATTGAACGGACCTCAGTCGATTCCCCAAAGAATATCAACAAATCGAAAAAGGCGATCAAAAAGGCCTTTCGAGTGCAGATGGAAGGCCTGGGATTCTCACTCGTAGAGGTTCTCTCGCCGTGCCCGACGAATCTCAAGATGTCCCCGGTTGAGGCAAACGAATGGGTGAACTCAACTGTGAAAACCTATTTCCCGTTAAAGGTTATCAAGGATGAGACTGGGAAATTGAAATAATGGAATATAGGCGCGACTTGACCGGAGTGCTATGTCATTGCTGGGGTACCTCCGATTGGAACCTATTGAACTTAATCATTTCAGGCCAGGTCTGGGCCAGGGAATGATGGAATGATGGAATGAGGCAAGATAACACATGGCAATTTCAACTAAGAGGGCACTGATTTCCATATGTTTTAGGATTTGAAAAAATTTAGCCACAGAGCGATATCATGCTGACAAAGACTATTTTTTCGGGGTTTGGTGGTCAAGGTGTGCTGATGATGGGGTATATCATGGCGTTGTCAGCCATGCGTGACGGTATGCACGTAACCTACCTGCCCGCTTACGGTGCGGAGGTCCGGGGGGGGACAGCGAATTGCACGGTCTCTATCTCGGACGAGGAGATTGCTTCACCAGTAGCCTCGTTTCCGGATTACGTTATCGTTCTCAATAAACCCTCCTTGATACGGTATGAGGGCCAGCTCAAGAGCAAGGGAACCCTTTTCTTGAATTCGGACTTAATTGACATGGATGCGGAGCGAAAAGACATTGAGGTTGTTAGGGTGCCGGCAAACACTATGGCCAAAAAGCTTAAGAGCGAAAGAACCGCTAACATGATTATGCTGGGGGCCTTTGCTGCAGCCACAAAGATTACCAGCATTGATTCATTGATGGGTGCGCTGGCTGAAGTGGTTAAGACAAAGAGTGCCCGGCAGATGGAAACAAACCGGAAGGGTTTGGAAATGGGTTCTCAATACGTTTTGCGAGGAGTGTGACTATGCCTGTCAAGGAAATCGAGTTAACGTTAAAGAACGAGCCTGGGCAGCTGTCGCTGGTGAGTGAAATTTTGGGTTCCAACGGGATTGACATTATTGCGTTTTACGTGAGCACAGAAGGCGGGCAAGGGAATCTCAGGTTTGTAGCCAATGATCCGGATAGGGCCATTACCGTACTGAAGGCCAGGGGCTACCGCTTAAGAGTAGAGGAGGTAATCGCCTGCGAAACTCCCCATCATCCGGGAGGTCTCAATTCTATTTTGAAACCCCTGAAAAAGCAAGGCATCAATGTTGATTACCTCTATCCATGCCTCGTGCGCATGGGAACAGAGAGCACTGCCATACTTATCCTCGGCGTAGCCGGTCACGATAGGGAAAGAACCCTGAGCGTTCTTAAAGAGAACTGGATAAAGGTATTGAACGAAGAAGTCTATCGGCTATAAGCCGATAAAAGGATCCGCGAGATGGATCGTGAAATGTTTTCAATGGTTCTCGATACCCTCAAGAAGATCGAGAAAGACAGATTGCCCCTCGAGACGAGGTTGGAGATGGATATGGAGGGGGATTTCCCTGAGGAGCTTATTCGCTTTATGCTCGGCCCCGATATCGGCCTCCATCTGATCTTCATTCCGGAGGAGTATGGCGGTTTAGGGGCAAGCGCCGTGCAGATTGCGCAGATATCCGAAGAGATGGCAAAGATGGATATGGCGATAGCTACCTCCTTTTTGGCAATCTGTCTGGGCATGGACCCCATACGCGTTGCAGGAACGGATGAACAAAAAGAGAAATACGTGGGGCGAATTGCCGATGAAGGGCTCATTGTAGGGTATGCCGTTACCGAGCCAGACGCCGGGTCCAATGTTCAGGCGCTCAACACCAAGGCCGAAAGGGTTCTTGACGGAGAGGGTGACACTAAGGGGTACCGGATAAACGGGCAGAAACAGTTTATAACCAATGGGGGCGTAGCAGATCTCTTTACCATACTTGCAGACACCCCTGAAGGGCCGTCCTTTTTTGTCGTTGAAAAGGGTGTGGAAGGCCTCTCGGCCGGAAGGCATGAGGATAAGCACGGTATACGGGCCTCAAATACTGCACCGCTCACCTTGGAAGATGTGTATGTGCCGGCCGGAGACCTTGTCGGTGGGGTTGAGGGAGTCGGACTGAAACAGGCCAACGCCGTTTTTGGATATACGCGGCTTATGGTGGCAACCTTCGGACTTGCAGCCGGGGTGGCCGCATTAGAAAGAGCCATAACCTATGCAAAGGGACGGATTCAGTTCGGGACCCCGCTAACGGAAAAGCAGGGCTATACACATAAACTGCTGGTCCCCCATGCAGTTCGGCTTGAGGCAGCCAGAGCCTATATTGAAGAGGTGGCACGACGCATCGATGCGGGAGAAGAGGATCTGCAAGTGGAGGGTTCCATAGCCAAATACTTTGCTACAGAGGCCGGCGATGCTGCGGCGAATGACGCTATTCAAGCCCTTGGCGGTTACGGGTATATCAGGGAATATGAGGTTGAAAAGATAAAGAGAGACGCAAAGATAACCACGATCTTTGAAGGAACAAGTGAAATTCAGCAGAGCATCATATCTCTCTTCAGATTGAGAGAAACTATACACTCCAAGGGAGAGTACTACAGGGGCATGGCGGAGGAGCTGGCAAAGCTTCCCGGTGAAAGTGGCGGTCCGGCGGCCGCACAGGCCATAGACACGCTGAATGAACTCCTCTTGATTGCGCGCAGGCTTAAGGTCACCAAGTCGCAGTACCGTATGTTCCTACTGGCCGATATGATGACATGGGTGGAGGTAGCAAAAGCGACGTGCATAAAAGCCTGTTCGGAGAGCGGGGAAAAGACCGTTTCCCATGAGTGCATGTCGGCGGTTGCCCGGCTGTTCGCAAGAGAGTCGCTCGAGAAGGTCTATCTTAATACATCGAAGATTATTGAGGCGGGCCATGAGGTGCCTGAGGAGTTCAAGGAAAGGCTCAATTCCCTCGTGCTGGGCAGAATCTATGAAGGGGCTGTCAGAGACATGGATCTGGTGGCCGAAGAGCTGACCTCCTGAGCAAATCTTTCCATTCCCAAAAATCACACCATTCCATCACCGGTTGCTTTTCAGCCGGAGAGATCTGCTCGTTACCTATTCGCCTTTTTTTGCCCTTGTATAGGAGATGGCATGTGATAGCCGCTTGATCACGGTTTCCCGACCCAGAACTTCCATAACCTCAAAGATGCCGGGACTGACTGTTTTACCGGTCAGCACAACGCGCAGCGGCTGCGCTACCTTGCCGAGCTTGATCTGGTGTTTTTCCAGGAGGGCGGAGAAAACCCTCTCTAATCCTTTTTGGCTAAAGTCCGATACTGTTTTCAGGTCTGCCAGCAGATCTTCGAGTATTTCTAAGAGTTCAGGCCGCAAGAACTTTTCATCGGCATCTTTATCATAGGTGATCTCTTTAAAGTAGAAGAGGGCACCCTGGGCCATCTCGACAAGGGTCTTTGCCCGTTGTTTCACTGTTCTCACAGCCCCTTTAACCTGTTCTTTGTTTAGTCCTGAGCAGCCTAGATCCGCAAGAAAAGGCAGCACTAGATCTGCCAGGCGTGCATCATCTTCTGCCCTGATATATTTTCCGTTGAGATCCAAGAGTTTCTCCATATTGAAGATCCCGGCGGACTTACCCACATGTGTGAGAGAAAAGAGATCAATAAGCTCCTGTTTAGAAAACTCTTCCTGATCGCCGTGGGACCATCCGAGACGAGCGAGGGCGTTCACCAGGGCGTGGGGCAGGACACCCATTTCCCGATATGCCAGCACAGAGGTTGCCCCGTGTCGCTTGCTGAGGGGTGTTTTGTCTGAGCCGAGAATCATTGGCAGGTGAGCATAATGAGGAATCGGCTCCCCGAGGGCCTGATAGATGAGGATCTGGCGGGGCGTGTTGTTCACATGATCGTCTCCCCTGATAACGTATGTAACGCCCATTTTACTATCATCCACCACCACGGCGAAGTTATAGGTGAAGGTTCCATCAGAGCGTTGCAGTATGAGGTCATCCATTTGTTCGCTGTCCACGGAGATGACCCCTTTCACCAGATCCATGAAGGTGATTGTACCGGTCAAGGGACTCTTCAGCCGTACCACTGCCCCCGGCGCTTTTCCGAGGTTGAGGTCCCTGCACTTGCCATCATATTTGGGTTTCAACCCCTTGTCTTTTGCCTTTTCTCTCCTTACATCCAGCTCTTCCGCACTGCAGTGACAGTAATATGCCTTTCCGGTGGAGAGAAGCTTTTCTATGCATTCGGTATAAATCTCGGTCCTCTGGGATTGGAAGTAAGGGCCTTCATCCCAGTCGAGACCAAGCCATTTCATCGATTCAACAATAACTTCTGTGTCTTCCCGTGTGGATCTTGCTCTATCTGTGTCTTCGATTCTGAGTATAAACCTGCCTTTGTGATGGCGGGCGAAAAGCCAGTTGAACAGGGCTGTCCTGGCTCCGCCAATGTGAAGCGTGCCCGTAGGGCTGGGTGGAAATCTGGTGACAACGTTCTCTGTATTCATATTCTCAAACTGCTCGTTTCAATGTAATGAGGTGATGCAAAGAGTCAATCATGAGGCTCAGGCCGATATAGTCGGGAGGTCTATTTCTTAAAGGGTTCGGCAAGGTGAAGGCCCAACTCAAGGGCCTGCTTGTTTACGTCCAAGAAGCCGGGTGGAATTCTGCTCTGCAGCACTTTCATGACTGAATCGATTTTCACCAACTGGGTAAGACCGATCAAAGCCCCGAGCATGCAAATATTAAACACGATAGGCCTTCCGATTGTATCCATAACCGTCTTATACATGGGAAGTTCCACCTGCCAGGCATCGGCCTTTCGTTCTTCTTGCACATAGTGACTGTCGGTTAACAGGAGTCCGCCGGGCCTGATAAGGCCGGAGAATCTGTTATATGCCTCCTGCGTTAGACACACGAGCACGTTGGGCTGGATTACCTTGGGAAAGCGTATGTCTGTATCGGCAATGATGACATCGGAACGGCTTGCTCCCCCCCTCGCCTCCGGGCCGTACGATTGAGACTGTACCGCATTCAAGCCTTCATGAAGTACCGCGGCCTCAGCAAGGATGATGGCCGCCGTGATCACCCCTTGCCCGCCTGAGCCGGAGAAGACAATCCTGCATCGTTCCATTACTACATCACCCTCCTTGAGATGCCGTCTCTAAGACCTTGGCATACTCAGCACAGTATTCCGGCCGCTCTTCCTGGATAAAGATCCCCCTTTCGATTAGATCCGGGTTCTTGTCCTTTTCCTTACTCCCTATAGGGGTTGTCTGGGTCTTGTAAAAGTTCATCATATCCACTGCAGTTGCAAATTTGTTTTTCCTGCCGAAATAGGTTGGGCACTGGGATAAGACCTCAACAACCGAAAAGCCCTTATGGGTGATCGCCTTTTCCAGGATCTTTATCATTGAGGTCACATGATAGGTTGTTGTTCTTGCTACAAAGGTAGCACCAGCGCCCAGGGCAAGTTTAACCAAATCAAAGGGAGGATCGATATTGCCGTACGGTGCTGTGGTTGCCAGGTCCCCGTACCCGGTCGAAGGTGAATACTGCCCTCCCGTCATACCGTAGATGTTGTTGTTCATGATGATGCCATTTACGTCGATATTGCGCCTTGCTGCATGGATGAGGTGGTTTCCACCGATAGCGAAGGCATCACCGTCTCCCATGGGAACGATGAGGGTAAGCTCGGGCCTGCTGAGTTTAACACCTGTTGCAAAGGCAAGGGCTCGGCCGTGTAATGTGTGCAAGGTATGGAAATCGAGATAACCGCAGATACGGGAGGAACATCCGATACCGGAAACCACGACTATGTCGTTTTTCCTGATCGCGAGATTTTCTATTGCCCGGATCATTGAGCCCATTACGATACCATGGCCGCAGCCCGGGCACCATAGGTGGGGAAAGAACCTTTCTCTAATGTAGTCCCTTACCGGCATCCGTTACGCCCCCTTTCCCTGAATGATTCTCAAGATGTCTAAGACGTCCGAAGGGGTAATAAAGCTTCCGTCGATCTTATTTGCCAGAAAGACCTTGCTACGCTCATCCACGACCGCTTTAACTTCGTGAAGGATCTGGCCCATGTTCATCTCAACTACGATAACAAAGTTGACCGAGGCGCACCGCTTTCTGACAACTTCAGCGGGAAAGGGCCACAGCGACTGAAGCTCCAAGAGCCCGAGCTTTTCACCCCGTTCGCGCCTGTTTTCAACAACGTGCAGTGCAGTTCTGGCTGAGGCGCCATACGAGATCAAAAGGCAGTCCGCATCGTGAACATAGAATTCCTTTACCCGGGTGATCTCTCTCGTATGCCCCTCGATTTTGTCTACCAGGTGGCGCATCAGTTCGCATACGACCTCCGGCTTATTTGACGGGAAACCCCACATGTCATGGGCAAGGCCGGTAACGTTATACCGATGGACACCTCCAAAATCGGACATGGGAAGCCGGCCATCCTCCCTGGGTAGATAGGGATGATAGTCAGTTCCTTCCGGTACAGATGTATGGAGCCTTTCAACTACATTGATTTCACCTGGCTCCGCCATCACGAGCTTTTCTCTTGTGTGAGCCACAATCTCATCCAGGAGCAGGATGACCGGGCTTCGAAAGGTCTCTGAAAGATTGAATGCCTCAATGGTCATGGCAAATATGTCCTGATTGTTTGAGGCCGTCAGCGCGATGATAGCGTGCTCTCCATGAGTACCCCAGCGGGTTTGCATCACATCACCTTGACTCACGCTCGTAGGGAGGCCTGTGGAGGGCCCGCCCCTCTGAACGTTTACAACAACACAAGGGGTCTCGGTCATAACCGCAAAACCGATAGCCTCCTGTTTAAGGGAAAAACCGGGACCGCTGGTAGCGGTCATGGTCTTTTTTCCGGTAAGTGAGGCCCCGATTATGGCGCACATTGAGGAAAGCTCGTCTTCCATCTGGATGAACTTCCCGCCCTTTGCTGGTAGCCGATAGGAGAGCAGTTCGGCGACCTCGGTAGAGGGGGTAATTGGATAGCCCGCAAAAAAATTGAGACCGGCATAAAGGGCTCCTTCCACACAGGCTTCATTGCCTTGAACAAAGAGGACATTCTGCTTCATACGTCTATCACCTTATTCAAGTTCTATTGCGAGATCAGGGCAGCGAAGTTCGCACATTCCACAACCATTGCACTTTTCGCTGGAGATAAGCTGAACCTTTTCCATTTCATCCAGGGCCAGGGCGTCTTCCGGACAAAACTCCACACAGATCCCGCATCCCTTGCACCACTCTCTTTTGATAACGGGCTTCTTCTTACCTTTCTTGGCCATCATAGGGCTCATTTATCATACCAGTTCCATTTGTCAAGTGTTTTGGCAGGGCCATGTCATAGTAAAACTGAAGCTCGTGATGTTTGAGCTCGTTGGTGGGTATGGATATCCTATTTTGTTCATGCCCCTTGCCCGGACCTGGCCTGTAAAGGATGCCCCTAAAACGTACAACTCCAAACAATGCGGCTTTCGTTCAATACTCGAGCACCTTCGCGCCAGGGCAGGCCTCATTTCGTTTGGATCAGTGGGCGTTTCAAAATGCTTTATAGAGATGGAACATATGATTCCAAGGCTTCGGGGGCAATAAACCATTTTAAAATGACCCGATAATGCCCCCTGGTGGAGGGCATAACCAAGAAAGGATATCCACCCTGGACCTTGACGTTGCCCTGCGGTGGCAGGGCTGTTTATTGACAAAGCCAGGAAATTCTGTTAGGTGGCAAGAGCTTGCATTTACTCTCCTTCGCCAGAATGCCCCGTCCTTTAGGACGGGAATGATCGGCCTTCGCCAAAGTCTTCGGCCCGACAGAGATGGCGGGGAGAGCCCTCCGAAGCTTTAGAGAAGAAGGGCTAAAGATTATGGAGAGTTTCGCTATCCATCATGAGGATGCCCCGCTCTTCAGAGCGGGGAGGCTTCACTATAAGAGAAGGAAGGTGGTATCTAGGCCCTGAGGAGGTGAGCTATGGCCCAAGAGCAAGAATTTCCGAGAGTTGGTTATGACTATCAGCTTATTCTGAAAGTTCTATTGGAACACGCGGCAAAAATGCATCCTGAGGGAGAGATCGTTTATAAGGACCTTTTCCGTGGAAATTATGCCCAGCTTTATGAACGGTGCCAGCGCCTGTCGAATACGCTCAAAGGGTTTGGTGTCAAACAGGGCTCAAAAGTCATCTGCTTCGAATGGAATACACACCGCTTCCTTGAGGTATATTTTGCAGTGCCCTGTATGGGTGCCATGCTGCATATGGGGAATCCACTTCTCAGCCCAGACCAAATTGTCTATCTTGTCAACCGGGTGGAAGATGATGTTGTGATCTTTAACAAGGATTTCACTCCAATAATTGAGTCGATCAGCGGCAAGCTCAAGACGGTCAAACAGTATATCGCACTGGCGGATGACGGAAAACTGCCGGAGACGGTCTTACAGCCGCTCTCGGAGTACGAGGAATTGCTGCGTTCTGCATCGCCACACTATGACTACCCCGATCTCAACGAGAATACGGTGGCATCGCTGAGCAACACGACCGGCACAACCGGAGATCCAAAGGTGGCCTTCTTCACGCATCGGCAGCATATCATGCATACCCTTATCTGGGCGAATGTGCTCTTGGGTTTTGAAGGGGAAAGGGGATTGGACCCACGCCGTGACTTGACCATCCAAATGGTGCCTATGTTTCACGCTCATGGCTGGGGTCAACCATATATGGCAACATACCTCGGGTGCAAGCAGCTCTATCCCGGCCGATTCGATCCCGAAGTGTTTTTTGAATTACTGAAACGAGAAAAAAGCCCGGATCAGGGTGGGTACATGTGTTGCGTTGCCACGATGCTGAACATGATTATCTCACATCCGGAGGTCGAGCAATTCAGAGAATACCTTAAGGGCCTCATATATGAAGGCGGCGGGATGCGGCTTAATACCATACTTGCCAAAAAGGCCAAAGAGCTCGGCATGGATGTCTGTTCAGGATGGGGAATGACGGAAGTCTATACAAAGGTGGGCCTCCAGTATCTTAAGCCGCACATGTTTGCTTGGCCAGAGGATAAGAAGATAGAGTTTCTCAGTGGAACGGGTATCGCACCTCCATTCGTCGAGCAACGGGTCGTAGATGAGCAGGGAAAAGATGTGCCGAAAGACGGGAAAACGGTCGGTGAAATCGTGCTCAGGGCCCCATGGCTCACCATGGGATACTACAGGGATCCGGAGAAGTCCGCGGAGCTCTGGCGAGATGGATGGATGCACACAGGGGACATGGCAACGATCGATGAAGAGGAAAGCGTGCTCATCATTGACCGATCCAAGAATGTGATAAAGAGCGGAGGCGAATGGATCTCCAGCCTCACGCTGGAGAACCTCATAAATATGCATCCTAAGGTTCAGGAAGTGGCAGTCTTCGGGGCACATTCGGATAAATGGGGAGAGCGCCCAGTCGCTCTTTTAGTGCCGAAGAAAGAATTCAAGGCTGAGATTTCCGAAGATGAACTCAAGGAGCACATGAACCAGTATGTGGAAGATGGCAAGATACTGAAGTGGTGGATACCCGATCGGTTTGTCTTTGTAGATCAGATACCTCGGACGAGCGTCGGCAAGTTTGACAAAAAGGTAATGAGGTCGGGCTACGGTGATGTATTGGGGCGAAAGGAATAGGAAAAAAAGTATTTGCCATAAGCCCTTGGCAAGTTGCGAAAAGGTCTCAGCTTGAAAACCTTTGTTGGTCAGGTATTATGTATGGATTTGGAAGATCATAGGCCTTTCATCCACCATAGAACAAGGTATGACAGATTCTAGTGGCAATTTGCCAGAGAGAACGTGCTCGAGGTGCTGAATTGGCAGAAAATGGCTAGCTTGAGCACTTTCGCTCAAACTAGCCCTTGTTAGGTCTTTCGTTAGCCTTTGATAATTCTGGGAATCATCATGTGATTTTGCGGGCAAATGGAAATAGGGTTTTGATAGGCGCAGCCAGCAAAGGCAATGATGTATTTCCTGAGTTCCGGAAAAGAGACAATCTCGTCCACATAGCCGCGATTTGCGCAGTAGATGGGTCTGGATTTGTCGTAGTATTCTTGTGCCAGGGCATTCATCTTGTCTATGACCGGCTGAAGCGGGCGCCCGGAGTCCTTCTCCTTGACCAACCTCCTCGAAAATGACGCGGCCGAAGCTGTCTCGCCGTGCATAACATAGATTTCGGTCGTCGGGGTGCCTAAGGTGAAGGCATTGTGGTTGTTGGCCGTAGGTCCTCCCATGATATAGTGGGCGGCGGCAGTCCCCTTTCTTACAACGATGCAGATCTGGGGGACATCGGTCTGTTCTATGGAGTATATCAGCGATTGGCCGAGACCCAACAGCTCGGCCTTTTCAGCTATGTCTCCCACATCAATGCCCGAGGTATCCTGAAACCAGACAATAGGAACCCGATCCCGGCCGCATAAGGTGACGAATTCGTTCAGCTTGATCAGGCCCTGGCGGTATAGCTTCCCGCCGATCCCCGGGTACGGTGCGTATTCAGGATAATCTTTGCCCAGGAAGCCTTGCCGGTTCCCAATAAAACCAAGCAGAAGCCCGTCGACTTTTGCCAGTCCAGTGTATACCTCCGGGCCATAGTCGGGCCTGAATTCCATGTGTTCACTGTTATCAAAAATACGGGCAAGCATTTCGTCGAAGTCATAACTTCGTTTCTGATTAAAAGCCACAATGGTATTAATATCATCCCCGGGGAATTGCGGCTCCTTCGGCTCAGCAACCCTGAAGAAAGCTGGATCATAGGCGGGGACCATGTCCATGTATCTTTTTAGGGCGTCGAGCACGCCGAACTCGGTGTCATAGACCTCTTTGAAAAAGCCCGTCTCATTATAGTGGATGGGAACGCTCCCAGGGGGTACTTCCTTGAAATGCCGCGTGGCTTCAATGAGTACTTCGGCACCTTCTTCGTCGAAATAACCCTTAGGGCTCATACCTCCCACGATTCCGCCGCCGCCGACGGCTATATTGGCGTCTTTATGAGCAATGAGAATGGTGGGGCTGATGCCTTGATAACCACCCCCAGCCGGGTTGGTGCCGTAAATACCTGCTATGATAGGGACACCTAATTTCTCCAGTTCAGCGTGGCGGAAGAAGGTGGTGCCGTTTCCTCTTCGATTTGCATAGACCTCCTCCTGCTCTGTTAGCTTTACGCCGCTGCAATTCACCAGCCATACCAGGGGTATGTGAAGTCTCTTCGCCATGTCGGTGACCCTCAGCTGGTTATCCGCCTGTCCGGCAATCCAAGCCCCTGCCATGACCTTGTTATCAAACCCGATCACTACTGCCCATTTACCGTTTATCTTGGCGAGTCCGTCAATAACCCCGGTGCTTCCTTCTTCGTTGAACAGGGGGTTGTACACGGTATGAAGGGGGCACCAGGTACCAGGATCGACAAGATACTCGATTCTCTCCCAGACTGTCGTCTGTCCCCTTTCTTTGATCTTCTCGGCCGGTATACCGGCATTTTTCACGGCCTCCACCGCCTCTGCCACTTGTTTTTCTACCTCCTTGATTTGGGCCACGTTCTCTTTTCCGCTTTCCCTTTGGCTATCGGAAAGAGGTTTTCCAAAAGGGGTCATTTTCTCAAAATACGGTCTCATATTTACCTCCTTTGCATAAGTAAGTTACTGCCGACGGTCACCTGTCAGTTCATCTGAGGTGGAGTTTGCTCGAAAAGCACGAAAAAGCAACAAGAAATATTCGAAAGTCACTTGCTATTACTACGAACGGTTCAATGCTCCATCTTCCCCGACACCCATATTGACAAGAGCCCACATCCCCTCCTATAAGTACTCTGAATTCCCCCAGGTTTATAATCAAGAACAGAAAGAAAAACGTATCTTCCTTCCTTTCACCGTCATTTAGCAAGAGAACCTAATACATCTATACTTTAAATTCAAACAATATATACCGCATCGAAGTTTATCGATTCAAAAGGAGAGATTCAATAAGGTATTTTACCCAAAAAGATGACAGGCACCCCCATTTCTTTGCAGGAGCAATTTGTTTTGGTACTATTCCCTATTCAATTGGGTCGAATTACCTACAAAGGTGATTGAGAGAAACCGGCTAGCCCAACAGATTTACATCAACGAACCCGATGCCCAGGCCACATACCTGTCAGATGGATAGAGGCAACATCCTTGCTGTGAGGGCCTACTTATCCTGATCTGAAGAACAGTTGTGCAAAAGGGTTCGGTGAGCCGCGGTGACGGGTGAAAAGGACGACTTATCAGATTTTGGCTTATTCGTTGTTTCAAGTTGAAAAAATCTTGTGGGCCCTGTTCCGCTATAGAAATAATTCTTGCTTTTTGGTCTCCAAATTAGTAGGCACGAGTAGCTGGAAAAACATCATATGAACGGTGTTTTGCTTCTGGGAAAAGGTTCAGGTCATCGGTTAACGGTTTGTCCCCAAAAATACAGTCTCAGAGATTGTGCGCTGAGACCTGTATGAGTGGTGAAGACAAGAAGAAGCGTAAACAAGGAGAAAATCGTCCATCGACTGAAAGGCGGCTCCACTATGTATCCACAGGCGAGGGAATAGAGGACCCATAAAGGGGTTACGAGAACCTCAGGAACGGGAGAACAGGAAACTAGCTCAATTATTTCCGCGGCAAAATATGATGAGTGAGTCTTTGCACTGGAAGGAAACAGACAGTATACTTTCCCCCGGAACCTATTACTTTTCCGGTAATGAAGCTGTGGCCGAGGGGGCCATTGCTGCCGGCTGTCGTTACTATGGCGGCTATCCCATTACACCCTCCAGTGAGATCATGGAACGGATATCCGTGAGATTCGGGGAGGTCAATGGGGTATTCATGCAGATGGAGGACGAGATTGGTTCTATCTGCTCAATGATCGGGGCAGTTTGGGCGGGAGCCAAAGCTATGACCGCCACCTCCGGACCGGGCTTTAGCCTCATGCAGGAGGCCATCGGCTATGCCGCCATAACCGAGACTCCCCTTGTTATTATCGATATCCAGAGAGCTGGTCCGGGAACCGGGCAGTCGACAAAAGTAGCAAGCGGTGATCTTATGCAGGCAAAATGGGGCTCTCATGGGGATTATCAGATTATCGCCTTATCTCCCTGGTCGGTGCAGGAGATGTACGATCTCACAATCGAGGCCTTTAATCTGGCCGAGCACTATCGGGTACCGGTGTTTTTGATGGGGGAGGAGGCAGTGGGCCATTTGCGAGAGCGAATTGATGTAAGCGCTACGGTGAGGATCTGTGATAGGAGGAAAGAGCCCGGTGCGCCTCCGTTCGGCACCGAGGCAGATGACGGCGTTCCTCCCATGCCTGCCTTTGGTGAGGGCGAGAGGCTCCTGGTGACCGGATCCACCCATAACGAGTTCGGAATCAGAAAGACCGATGACCCCGTAACCCATTCGAAGCTCGTAACACGTATCAACAATAAAATCCTGAAGAATCGTGAAGAGATCATTCAGGCCGATGCTTACTACCTTGATGATGCCAAGGTGGTCATTCTCGCCTACGGATTTACCGCCAGGAGTGCGCTGTTTGCGGTTGATCGGCTCCGAAGAGATGGAAAGGAGGTTGGCCTGCTCCGGCTTAAGACAATGTGGCCTTTTCCCGATCATATCATCCGGGAAATCGGCGGATCAGTCAAGAAGGTTTTTGTCCCTGAGATGAACAGGGGGCAGATCATCGGTGAAGTCATGAAATATGCGGGATCTGAAGTTATCGCATATAACCAGACCGATGGTGAAATCATCCATCCGCATCGGATCATGGAAGAGGTGAGGAAGCTCGTATAATGGCCAGGGACCTGGAGAACTATATGCGACCGGATGTGAAATCAACACCCTTTTGCCCCGGGTGTGGCCACGGAATCCTCATGAACACTATCCTCCGGGCTATTGATGAGCTGCACCTCAATATGAATGACATGCTCTTCGTATCCGGCATAGGCTGCGCAGCCTGGATTCCGAGCCCTCATTTCAATGCTGACACCCTTCACACCCTCCACGGGAGGGCAATCGCCTTTGCCACAGGAGCAAAGATGTTTAATCCGAAGCTCACAACCATGGTGATCAGCGGAGACGGGGATCTCACCTCTATTGGAGGCAACCATCTGATCCATGCAGCACGACGGAATACAGATCTTACAGTGATCTGTGCCAACAACATGATTTATGGCATGACCGGTGGACAGGTTGCCTCCACATCTCCTGTTGGCTCAATAACCTCGACAACGACGGAAGGGAATATCTATCGTCCCTTTGATCTATGCAAGCTCGTGCTGGCCGCTGGTGCCTCCTATGTTGCCAGGTATTCGGTGACCCAGCCACTCTCTTTGGTCAATGCCATTAAGAAAGCGCTTAATGTGCACGGATTTGCCTTCATAGAGGTTCTCTCTCCATGTCCTACGCAATTTGGCAGGAGAAATCAATACGACTCACCTGCGGAGATGCTGAAGATGCTATCTGAAATGTGTATCTCCAAGGAGGAAGCCGAGCAGCTGAGCCGAGAGGAATTGAGAGGGAGAATTATCACAGGAGAATTTAGCGATGACGGGATTTAGGCAAATCCGTTTTGGCGGTTTCGGTGGACAGGGAGTTGTTCTTGCCGGGACGATCCTGGGGTATGCAGCTATTCATGATGGCAAATGGGTATCGGGGTCAAACTCTTATGGGGCACAGGCGAGGGGTGGTTCTGCCAGATCTGAGGTGGTGATCTCAACCGAACCTATTACGTTTCCCCATGTGATACGATCAGATATCCTTATTGTGCTTTCCCAAAGTGCTTATAATGCATACATCGCGGATGTGGCTGAAGATGGTGCGCTTGTCATCTATGATGATTTGATGGTGGAGCCCCACGAGGTAGGCAGTGCTCACCAGATTGCAGTACCGGCTACCAACACCGCTATTTATGAGTTGCAGAGCAAGCAGGTGGCCAATATCGTGATCCTGGGGGCATCGATGGCCATAACCAGGGTGGTAACAAAACGAGCACTCATTTCATCCATCCGCGAAAACGTTGCAGAACGGTTCAGGGACATGAATATCAAGGCCCTGGAGGTTGGATATAAACTCGGTGAGGATATGAAGCAGGTAATAAGGGGTAAGCAGTAGGCAGTAAACAAAACAAACGCAAAATGGCGGTAGAAGGAAGAACGCATAGGCCGGTTGTAGATAGGGAATTGTGCCAAGGGTGCGGCGTGTGCCTGAGGGCGTGTCCCGCTGAGTGTTTCTATGAGCTAAGGTCCGATAGAGACACCACGAGAGGATATATCTATACAAACACCGATATAGCGAGTAAGGAGGGGCTTCCTCCCTGTGTTGACGCATGCCCCATTAGCCAGCAGGTGCGCGAGTATGTGCACCTGCTGGAGAAAAAGAAGGTGAAAGAGGCACTCCTGTTGATCCGTCGGGACAACGCGCTTCCAGGGGTTTGCGGTTATGTGTGTCACCATCCCTGCGAGCAGGCCTGTATCCGTGGCAGCTGGGATGAACCGTTAGCCATTCGGGAACTCAAGCGATATGCGGTCCACTATGAAATGGACCATTACAATGAGATTGTGGACGCCCTTTTAGAACGCAAGCAGCCCTCCCGAGGAAAAAAGGTAACGATTGTAGGGGCTGGACCTGCGGGGCTTGCCTGTGGATATGAGTTAGCCATGCAAGGATACAGCGTTACTATTATGGATGCTCTTACGCAACCCGGAGGCATGTTAGTTCGTGGTATACCCCCCTTTCGTTTGCCGCGGTATGTGGTTGCTCACGATGTGAGTGTAATACGAGCGCTTGGAGTTAGATTTATCAACCCTATCAGAATTGGCAAGAATATGTCCTTAGAGGCCTTGCAGAAAGAAGGTGGAGATGCTCTGTTGCTGGCGGTTGGAGCCCACCGGGCAGCGAGAATTGGAATAGAAGGAGAGGATGGTGAGGGTTTTATGGACTGGCTGAGTTTCCTAGAAGAAACGAATATAGGGGAGGGTATTGCGCTCCATGGCAAAGTTTTGGTTGTTGGAGGAGGAAACGTAGCACTTGATGTTGCTCGCTCTGCCTTAAGGTCTGGCGCGGATAGGGTGGAGGTGCTTTCCCTAGAAAAAGAAGATGAAGTGCCAGCTGATCCCTTTGAGTTAAAAATGGCGAAAAGGGAGGGGATTGATTTCCGGTTTCAGGTGGCCCCAGTGGCTGTCTTGCAGACGCGCGGCAGAGTGATGGGCGTTAGTTGTGCCCCAGCGCATCTGGGGTGGGATAAGTTCGGGAGAAGGGTTCCAATGATCTTGCCAGGGCAGCCGATCGACGTCAAAGGTGATTTTGTTATCTCTGCAACAGGACAGTGTACCGAACTATCTCTTCTGCAGGAGAGAAGCATTTCAGAGAAAGGAACTATCGAGCTTGACAGAAGGGGCCGCATAAAAGGGTATGACGGCATATTCGCTGGGGGAGATGCAGTGACCGGTCCCTCTACCGTGGTTGAAGCTATGGGGTCGGGAAAGGCTGTGGCACGGCAGGTCATGGACTATCTCGAAATGATGTAAGACAATGTTGAATCGAAACTGCGTGCGAGAGGATAAGGCTAGGGGATTCAGTGTAGCTCCAGTGAAGATCGATTTTGAGCGTCATGATCCTCCGCTGACGTGTGATGAAGCTTACTTTGAGGCATCCCGCTGCCTGGGAACGATGAGCTGCGAAGCGTGTGATGTATGCCGGTTCCTGTGCCCCGATCTGGCCATCACCCGCGATGATAGTACCGGAGAAATCCGCATTGACCTCGACTATTGCAAGGGATGCGGTATTTGTGCGGCGGTGTGCCCAAAAGGGGCCATAACCATGGTGCTCGAGGAATAGTCGCGGAGATCAGCTAAGATCGCTGGTTTACGCTCAGGCTGCCGATTTCAAGTTCGAGAATCTTTCCTCGCCTCGTGGGGAAGATAACTTCATTGAATAGTAAATCCAGCGTAGCCTACAACGTAACTGTAGTCTCCGCTGACATCTCCGGACGTGGCGTATGCAATCTTCTTGGCTGTTGTTGCACCCAGTTCCTTGGCTGCAATGAGGGCTACTGTTGTTGGTATTACGCCACACATGGTAATGTTATGCCTGGTAACAGTATCCAGGAGGCCGGCGGGGTCCATAGCCAGGATTTTCTCCATTGCCAGTTGGTCTTTTTGGTGAGCACTCTCTTGAGATTCATAATGGGTCATATCCGTGCTGGCGATCAAGACCACGGGCTTTCCATATCTCTTTATGGCCCTTGCCATGTCTTTTCCCAAATCCTCACAGGTTTTGTAGTCAGCCATTCCCAAAACAACAGGAACGAATTGGACGGCAGGTTCAATGTATTGGATAAAGGGTAATTGGACCTCCACGGAGTGCTCGGTTATGTGAGCTTGATCGTCAGCCCGCAGCAAACGAGACTCCTCAATCATGAGACTGGCCAGTGTTTCATTGATGGAAATATCACCGCTGGGCATCTTCCATTTCCCCCGTGCCATGACTGCAAAAGGGGCTCCGAGACCATGATGGTTCGGTCCCATCACAACTACGTCTTTGGTAATCTCTGCGACGGAGTAAACAGCACCGGCAACATCGCCCGAGTACATATAACCGGCATGAGGAGAAATCAAGGCCAGCACCTTTTCCCTTTCCTTGCCCTCTTTTATCCTTCTAGAAAGGTCCTTTTTCAGATCTTTCTCTGTTCCCGGATAAAACTGATTGGCAACTGCTGGTTGACGTATCATGTTCCTCACCTCGCTATTTCGTGTTAGAAAACAACGTCCTTTGGGCATGCTCAGAGACAATGGCTTTGCCGGTCATTGTTCCTTTGTGAGCACGGAATGATGGAGTAGTGGATGATTGGAATAGTGGGAAAAACCGTACGGATACTCTGTACACAAGGCCCACGAGAGCACGCTTTTGTGTAACCTTCCGCCTTTACAAAACCCTTCTCTCAATTCCAGACCATTACTCCAGTACCCCATTACTCCAACAACCCCGGGAGGGGCTCCAAACAAAGCCACGTCCTTTGCGGGAGGATTTGTTGATTTTTATCGGTTACGAATCACCCGTTTAAGGTTATGAGACCTGCCAACCTGTTCCAAAAAAATGCGTGCTTCAAAGTTCCTGTTTCGCGATTGCAATGAGAGATCTGTCAAGGAGTTCATTCTCCTAACCGCCTGCCAAGTGATCCATGTATACCCTTACGAGCTGACACCCCATTCCCTAAGACTGGAAGGCAATGCCAGGAAAATGCCGAGCAAGTAAGAACCGGATGAACGACGCATCTTCCTTCACCGGGAAGCGAGATCAGGGTCTACGGGAACACCGGGAATCTGTGTAGCGTGATATCGATGAATAATGTGCTCATCTGCTTCAAAGGCAAAATCAGGAAATGATCCAGCAAGGGGGAACCATTCTAACGCTACCAGATCGTCCCCGGGTCGCAGTTTTCCACCAACGTTTTCGGCCAAAAGCACAATGACGAGGGTATGGAGTTCAGGTGAGAAGAAATTAGAAACAACGCTCAGAATTGAAATGACATTTACGGTGAGACCGGTTTCTTCCTCTATTTCTCTGTGAGCTGCGGAGAGGAAGTCTTCTTCGAACTCGATGAACCCGCCCGGAAGACTCCATTTGCCACCTCTAAAGATGTCAGGTGCCCTCTTACCCAACAAGAGCATCTTTTCTTTGACAATTAAGGCGACAACTCCCGGAGAAGGATTCCTGTAAATGGGAGAGCCGCAACGAGAACACCTGAACCTGCTGAATCTTCCGGAGAGAACTTCATGACAAGGTGAACCGCAATGAGGGCAATACCCTCGCCGATCAACCCGCATATGTTCCCTTTGATAGGTCTCAAATACCTGTTTGGGTTTCATGTCTGCAATGATTGTACTACTTTGATCCGGGCAATTCAAGTAGATGAGGGCAACAAATTTTCTTGACAAAAGAAGGGGCTGGATATAAAAGCAAATTCTATTATTCAGCGGCAACTGCAAAACTGAGCAATTTCGATAAGAGCCCGCTTCTGTGAAAATCGATTTGACAAACATCCCTTCAGAGGGTAAAGAGTTTAACTTTAGATTTGATAAGGATTGGCGGAAAACGGATCTTGAGGAAGAGCGAATTCTGGGGCTTGGTGCTCCTCTTTCTGCCTGGATCAAGATTCAACCTGTAGGAAAAAGGATCACTATAGGGGGTTCGGTATCTACCAGCCTACTCCTGCATTGCGATAGGTGTCTTGAACCCTATTCATGGGATTTATCAAAGGATTTCAGGATATTCTTATCGCTATCTCCGTTTAATGGGGGGGTAGATGTCGAGTTGTCTGAAGCCGATCTTAACCTCGAATTCATTCAGGGTAACTTTTTGGAACTGGGACAGGTCATAAAAGAGCAAATAATCCTCAGCTTACCTATGAAAACGCTCTGTTCTGCTGAGTGTAAGGGGCTCTGTGCAACCTGTGGAAGTAACTTGAATGTCAAGACCTGTTCGTGTTCCAAAAAATATGAAACACTTCTGTGCCAAACATCTAACTAAAAGCGCATTATGCCTGTACCTAAGAAAAAGACATCCAAGTCAAGAAGAGATATGAGGAGATCGCATCATCACGCGAAGGTGCCCAATTTCTCCTTTTGCCCCCAATGCCATGAGCCCGTTCTTCCCCATCATGTTTGCATGAATTGCGGTACTTACAAGGGCAAAACAGTGGTCAAGAAAGAAGAGGCTTAGCTATTGAACATTGCAGTAGATGCAATGGGAGGAGATTATGCCCCTGAAGCCGCCATTCAGGGTGCTCTATGGGCGCACTCTGAATTGGGGGTGGATGTTACCCTGGTTGGAGATCGAAACCTTATCTCGAAACAGCTCGACAAGGGCTCGAGCACAGACAATGGCATCCAAATCCACCACTGTTCTCAGGTGGTGGGTATGGATGAATCACCGCTTAAGATCCTGAGGCAGAAGAAGGATGCCTCTATCTCAGTGGCCTTTGAGCTTGTGAAGAGCGGAAAGGTTCAGGCTGTTGTCAGTGCAGGTAACAGCGGAGCCACCGTAGGGGCTGCCGTCCTCGCTCTTGGAAGGATAGAAGGAGTGGAGCGACCTGCTTTGGCCGCCATGTTTCCTGGAGCAAGGGGAGCCGTTGTCTTAATTGATGTTGGAGCTAACGTTGATACGAAGCCCAAGCAGCTTTTTGAATTCGCTATTATGGGGAATATTTTCGCCAATTCTCTTCTGGGCATCGACAATCCGAAGATTGGGTTATTGAATATCGGTGAGGAGGGGAGCAAGGGTAATGAAAGGGTTAAGATAGCTCACGATATGCTCACAAATGCCCCACTCAATTTTGTCGGCAACGTTGAGGGAAGGCACATCTTTTCAGGGGACGTACAGGTAATAGTAACTGATGGATTCGTCGGTAATGTGGCTCTTAAGCTAAGCGAAGGAATGGCCGAGGCTATAGGCCTGATGCTTCAGAGAGAGACATCCCGGAGTCTTATGTCGAGAATCGGTTTCTGGCTCAGCAGGAGGGCCGTAAAAAATGTGGGAAGGAATCTCGACTATGCTGAGCATGGTGGAGCACTCCTTTTGGGTATTAGAGGTGTCGGTGTGATCTGCCATGGCAGTTCGTCTCCCAAGGCAATAAAGAATGCCGTTAGAACGGCTCGAAACTTCTTAAACAACCGGGTTCAGGAACGGCTGGAAAAGGGGCTGGCTGTGCTTCAATCGAGGACCTTCTAAAGGCATCGGTGGTACTCTCAGAAGATCGAGGATTGCGTGTCTGAATCAAAAAGGGTGGTAGTTGTTACCGGAGGCTCAAAGGGGATTGGCCGGGCAGTGTGCCTTAGGTTTGCCCGAGAGGGAGCACGGATCTTGTTTGTCCATTACGACCCTGACGACGTCCATGTAAATGAGACATTGGGTCTTCTCAGTGGGATGGGTGTTGACGCGCACGGAGAGAAGCTTGATGTCTCATCGTTTGAAGCCGTTGAAGCGTTTTTCACGAAAGCAGTGAAGCAGTTTCAGAGAGTGGATGTTTTGGTTAACAATGCCGGGATAACGGAGGATGGATTTCTCATGAGAATGTCTGCTTCACAATGGGATCGAGTACTTGCCGTCAATCTTACCGGCGTATTCAATTGCACAAGAGCGGCAATCAAATCGATGGTTAAGGAGCGGAAGGGGAAGATCATTAATATTTCATCGGTGGTTGGCCAGATTGGAAACATTGGTCAGTGCAACTACGCTGCGTCTAAGGCTGGTATACTCGGCTTAACCAAGAGCATTGCAAGAGAATTGGCATCGAGAGGTATTGCGGTAAACGCCGTGGCACCCGGTTTCATAAATACTGAAATGACGGAAAAGCTGCGGGAAAAAGTGAAGGAAAGCTTTTTGGCTCAGATTCCCATGGGAAGAATGGGAGAACCTGAGGAAGTGGCGGAAACGGTTTACTGGCTGGCTTCGGACAGCGCAACGTACATCACAGGGCAAGTAATTCATATAAGCGGTGGTCTTTTTATGTAATGTTATTAAAAACTAGTATGGAGGTGACTATTCATGTCGATTGAAGAGAGGATAAAGAAAATAATCTGTGAGCAGCTTGAGGTTAATGAGAAAGATGTTGTTCCAGGGGCGTCCTTCGTAGATGATCTGGGTGCAGACTCTCTTGATCAGGTTGAATTGATTATGGCCATGGAAGAGGAGTTTGATATATCTATCTCCGATGAAGAGGCAGAAAAGATCATTACTGTTCGCGATGCCATAGAATATGTTGAAAAGAATCAGGGGTAAGCTCCTTTCTAGTTGATCGAGGAGAATACTGTAATGACCAGAAGGGTTGTGGTTACCGGCTTAGGTATGGTTACACCTCTCGGTATCGGTGTGAAAGAAAACTGGGAGGCTGTCAAGAATGGAAGGTCAGGTATCGGTCCGATTACGAAATTCGATGTCTCCGCCTTTGCGTCGCAGGTTGCTGGGGAGGTAAAGGGTTTCGTATCGGAGGATTTTCTTAGTTCAAAGGATGCCAAGCACTTGGATATCTTCATACACTATGCTATGGCCTCTGCTCGGATGGCAATGGAGGATGCAAAGCTCGAAATAACGCCAAAGAACAGCCACCGGGTGGGCTGCATTACGGGTTCTGGCATCGGCGGACTGAACACCATTGAGTATTATCATAAGATTTACTTGGAGAAAGGGCCGAGAAGGATAAGCCCTTTTTTCATACCTGGCATTATTGCCAATATGGCCCCAGCTCGGTTGGCTATCGAATTTAGCGCCAAAGGCCCAAACACCTCGATAACAACCGCATGCGCAGCGAGCTCTCATGCCATTGGTGAGTCATTCAAGGCAATCCAGCGAGAAGCGGCTGACGTGATGATAAGCGGTGGCTCGGAGGCATGCATAACGCCCTTGGCCCTAGGAGGATTTACCTCGATGAAAGCCCTTTCAACGAGAAACCACGAGCCGGAAAAGGCATCACGACCCTTCGATCGGGAACGGGATGGTTTTGTCATTGGAGAGGGTGGTGGCATTATTATTCTGGAAGAACTGACTCATGCCCTTGAAAGGGGGGCAGATGTATATGGCGAAATCGTAGGCTATGGCATGTCTTCGGATGCCTACCATTTTACAGCCCCCGACCCCGATGGTATCGGGGCATCCCTCTGCATGAAGGCAGCGCTTCAGGATGCAGGTTTGAGCCCGACTCAGGTTGACTACATAAATGCTCACGGAACCAGTACGCCCCTCAATGATGTCTCAGAGACGAAGGGCATTAAATCGGTTTTCGGTGACCATGCGTATAAGATTCCCGTGAGTTCGACCAAGTCGATGACAGGCCATCTTTTAGGCGGAGCTGGAGTAACAGAGGCTATATTTTCTATCTTGACTCTAAAGTATGGAATTATCCCGCCAACTATCAATTATGACTTTCCGGACCCAGAGTGTGATCTCGACTATGTGCCGAATACGGCGAGAAAGGCACAGGTCAGAACGGTGCTTTCCAATTCCTTTGGCTTCGGCGGCACCAATAGCTCACTTATGTTCAGACAATATACCCCCTAGCACCTGACCCCGGCGCTTTGCTTCACGGTATAGCTAGAAGAAACGCTATGGTGAGCATGGAGATGTCTTTTTTTGACTCTGTCCCTGGCCCAGACCCCTGGCCCAGACCTGGCTTAGGATAGATAATTGTATGCCCCAAAAAACCAGAATCGTGCCGAGATTCCATTATGTTCGTATCTCGTCGCGCCAGGGCAGGCTGGCTCATAAGGCATGAGTAAGGAGAGCTGAGATGTGAAATACTCCGGTATCCATACACCAGCCCCAAAGTTGAGCGCCAGGGCAGGCCTCCCATCGTTCAGATGAGTGGCCGTTTCAAAACGGCGCACACAGGCTGCCACCTTAGTGCTAAGGCTTATGGGGAGGTGCGTCGGTTTGAAACGGCCCTGTACGGGGCCTTGTTAAGAGGGCAGAGCAAAAGAAGATATCTCCATGCTCTTTTCGATAGTGAGTTTCTCAGGAGCACGAAGCTTCTGCCTGAGGGGGATGGAATCTACCCCGATTGTTACCGACGATCTTGAGCCCTGTCCTTGCTAAGATAGGCGGTCAGGATTGTTTGAATGAGAATAAAGACTTTGGCTACCAGGTTGAAAATCAGGGCAGAAAAGGGAACAGCCGCAATCAAATTCGTCCTGAGCGTCTTCTGAGGCTCCACCATGAACATCATCATCGGATCTGATCATGCTGGATTTGACTTAAAGGAGGAGGTTAAGGCTTTCTTATCAAGAAAACATGGTCTTAGCGTTGCCGATATGGGGACTTACAGCAATGCAGCGGTTGACTACCCGATTGTTGCTCACAAAGTGGCTGGAAGGATTTCCAACGGGGAGTTCAGCAGGGGAATACTGATTTGTGGCTCAGGGATTGGTATGTCAATAGTCGCGAATCGTTACGCGAAGGTAAGGGCGGCTCTTTGCCATAATCTTTTCACGGTCAAGCTCAGCAGGCTGCACAACGATGCCAACATACTTGTCCTTGGTGGAAGGGTTCTCGGTCTCGGTCTGGCGTTGGATATGGTAGATCTTTTTTTGCAGACTGAGTTTGAAGGAGGCCGTCATCAGAGGCGACTCGATGAGATTGATCGTACCTCATCTCCTCTTGAAGGGAGACCTCAATGAGCCTGAAGGTAGTTGATTCTCAGATAGCTGAAGCTATCAAAGCGGAAGCACAAAGGCAGAGCGATAATTTGGTGCTGATCGCCTCGGAGAATTATACCAGCAGGGCTGTGATGGAGGCTCAGTCAAGTGTGTTGACCAATAAATATGCAGAGGGGTATCCGGGAAAGAGGTACTATGGGGGTTGCGAGAACGCTGACACCGTGGAAAATCTGGCTGTTGAAAGGGCGATGAAGCTCTTTAGGGCGGAGTTCGCTAATGTGCAGCCTCACTCCGGTTCTCAGGCGAATATGGCAGTGTATTTCTCTTTTTTGGAACCGGGTGACGTTATTTTGGGTATGGACCTGGCGCATGGAGGTCATCTTACCCACGGAAGTGCCGCCAGCTTTTCAGGTATGCTTTATCGGGCTGTTTTCTACGGTGTTGATCCAGAAACCCAGCGAATCGAGCTGGATCAGGTTAGGCATTTGGCAAGAACATTCATGCCGAAGATGGTCATAGCAGGTGCCAGCTCCTATCCCAGGATAATCGAGTTTAAGGCATTTAGACAGATTGCCGAGGAGGTGGGCGCATATTTGATGGTTGACATGGCGCATATCGCCGGTTTGGTTGCGGCAGGCCTCCATCCATCGCCGGTTCCTTTCGCTGATTTCGTCACCTCAACTACCCATAAGACCCTCAGGGGACCGCGAGGGGGTTTCATAGTGGGCAAAGCACGCTACGCCAGAGAGATAAATGGCCACGTGTTCCCTGGTATTCAGGGTGGTCCTCTCATGCATACCATAGCTGCAAAGGCTGTAGCCTTTCACGAGGCAATGACCCCCGAGTTTGCAGATTACCAGCGGAACGTCGTCATTAATGCGAGGGCCTTGGGAGAGGAGTTAATGAGTAAGGGCTTACAATTGGTTAGTGGAGGAACTGATAACCATCTCCTCATGGTAGATCTTACTGAAACAGGGTTGACGGGGTTAGATGCAGAGCATGCCCTCGCAAAGGCGGGGATCGTCGTTAATAAGAACAGCGTTCCTTATGATAAGAGGGGACCAAAGGTAACCAGCGGGATCAGATTGGGCACACCGGCCCTCACGACTCGGGGGATGAAAGAAGAGGAAATGCGAGGCATCGCCCGGTGGATTGTTAGCGTATTGGAACAGCCCGACGACGAGAAAGTCTTGCGCGACGTTAGAGACATGGTTCACGCTTTTTGCCTTCAATTTCCGTTAGATTATTAACTTTTAGAGGTGATTCCTTGTCGAGACCGTCCTGGCCGGAATACTTCATGTCCATAGCTCAACTGGTAGCCACAAGATCGACCTGCCTCAGAAGAAAGGTAGGGGCAGTGTTAGTCAAGGATAGGAGGATCTTAGCTACGGGTTATAATGGCGCACCAATTGGTGTAAAACACTGTGAAGATGTAGGGTGCCTCAGAGAAAAGCTCGAGGTTAAGCCCGGTGAAAGGCATGAGCTTTGTCGCGGGCTTCATGCGGAGCAGAACGTGATTATTCAGGCAGCCTATCATGGGGTTGTCACCAAAAAAACGACGCTTTACTCTACTCACCTGCCCTGTATCATCTGTTCAAAAATGCTGATTAATGCGGGGGTGGAAAAGATCTTTTTTCTGGAAGGCTACCCGGATGCGCTGGCCGCTGAAATGCTGGAAGAGGCAAACATTGAAACAATGAGGTTAACGCTATGAAGTGCCCATTTTGCGGAGAGATCAGCAATAAGGTTATCGACTCCAGAATTAGTAAGGACAGCAGGATGATTCGGAGAAGGAGGGAGTGCCTGAAGTGCGAAAAACGCTTTACCACCTATGAGAAGGTTGAGACGGTTTTGCCCATGGTGGTAAAAAAGGACGGGAGGAGAGAGCCATTTAATGCTGAAAAGATACGTTCCGGCATTCAGAAGGCATGCCAAAAGAGGCAGATAAGCGTACACAGGATTGATGATTTTATTGAATCCCTCAGCCAGTTCTTTCAGGAAACCGGCCAGAGAGAGATAAAGAGTGTAGACATAGGGGAACGGGTGATTGAACAGCTGAAGGATTGGGATGATGTTGCATATGTGAGGTTTGCCTCAGTCTATAGACAATTTAAGGATATCAATGAGTTCATGGTTGAATTGAAAGAGCTCCTGGATGAAAGACAGGAGGAGAATAAATAGCCTGCCTGATCCCTGAAACCGCTATAGGAAGTTCCCATTGCTGGCATACCTTTGAAGTTTGTAGAGCCGTTCAAAAGAAGTGCCGTTTCCTTGAGATCAATCCCACGAAGAAAGCCGGGGATCGTTGTGCTCGCGGATCTAGCTCGTGGCCTCTTGAGTTTTGGCTGGTCCGATCTCTGTGCAGGAACAGGGGGCAGCGTAATCTTGGGGTAGCACCAGACCATGACAATTGATGAAATATTCATGAAAAAGGCGCTTATGCTGGCACAAAGGGGGCTCGGGAGAACCTCTCCCAACCCTGCTGTGGGCGCTGTTGTAGTTAGGGATGATCAGATTGTCGCCTCCGGATATCACAGAAAGGCCGGCGCCCGGCATGCCGAGATAGAGGCACTATCTGGGGCGGGTGAGGCCGCACGGGATGCTACCATATATGTTAACTTGGAACCCTGCAACCATTATGGGAGAACACCACCTTGTACCAATGCGATCGTGGAAAGCGGTGTCAGGCGAGTTGTTATAGGCATTACTGATCCCAATCCTCATGTTACTGGCGGAGGATGCGAGTATCTCCGCTCAAAGGGAGTCGAGGTAACGTGCGGTGTTCTTCAGGAAGAGTGCGCCCAGCTAAACGAGGCCTATATAACATATATAACTGCCGGCAGGCCTTTTGTAATCCTTAAGGTGGCCCTAACCCTTGATGGATGGATAGCCACGCGAACAGGGGACTCGAAATGGGTTACCAATGAACGATCCAGGAAGCATGTTCACATCCTGAGGAGGAGAGTTGATGCAGTCATGGTGGGGGTGGAAACGGTGATAGCCGACAATCCCCGGTTGATACCATATTTGCTTCGAAGCTCGTCCCCGAATCCCGTTAAGGTAATAGCAGACACTCATCTCAGGATCCCTCTGGACAGCATGGTGCTTGATTCCACGGCATCAGACTTGACGATTATAGCTACCGGGAGTAAGGTAAGTAGGCAAAAGAAACGTGCAGTGGAGGAGAGAGGCGCCAAGATTGTCCCCTGTAGGTTAAAAAATGGACGTATCGATCTCTCAGATCTCCTCAAAAAGCTTGCAGCAATGGAAATAAGCTCCATTTTGGTAGAAGGTGGGGCAACGCTTTTTGATTCATTTGTGCGGAATGCGCTTGTTGACAAGTTCTATATATTCTTTGGACCAAAGATCCTGGGGGGTGATGACGGTGTTCCATTTACGAGGGGACCCGGATGTGATATAATTGCACAATGTATGGCCGTGACGGTTCACAGGGTCAAGCGCTTCGGCGATGACATTATGGTGGAAGCCTATCCTCAGAGGTGATTGCGGATTGGGGAATTGAGGAATTGTGAATTAAGTTATGAGAACTTTAGTTCACTTTTACCCGTTAGACTTGCCTGTCCCGATACAATCGGGGCGGGCAGGCTTACGGTGGGTTAAATTTTAGGCACTTTAGGCACTTATAATGTTTACCGGTATTGTTGAAGGTGTTGGTGAGGTAAGGAATATCGCAAGGTCCGGACCCGGGGCTAACTGCACGGTTCGGGTGCCCCGTTCTATTTCTGATTGTCATCCGGGAGACAGCCTATCCGTCGACGGTGTGTGTTTGACCGTAACCGCTGTGAAAGGGGACCTTTTTACCCTGGATATTTCAGCTGAAACCCTTGCAAGGAGTACCCTTGGTTCTCTCAAGCAGGGTAGCCTGGTAAACCTCGAAAGGGCGCTGAGGCTGTCCGATCGATTAGGCGGGCACCTGGTGAGTGGCCACGTGGACGGTACTGGTACCATTGATAAGATTGCGAAGCTGCAGGGATCCTGGATTTTTGGAATTACCATCGATCAAGACCTGAGCAGGTATCTGATTGAGAAGGGCTCAGTTGCCGTGGACGGAATAAGTCTAACCATAAACAGGTGCTTAGGTAGATCCTTCGATATAACGGTGGTACCTCACACGGCGCGGGTAACGACAATCTCAAAGAAACGGCATGGCGATAAGGTAAATATTGAGGTGGATATGATTTCAAAGTATATTGAGAAATTTCTTTCTCGTGACAATACAGCCGTACCCAGGGAATCAGCTTCCCGCATTGATAGAGAACTGTTACTGAGGTATGGCTTTGGAGGTAGCAATGGGGATTTGTAGTGTTGCAGAGGCAATTGAGGAATTGAGACAAGGGAGGATGATTATCCTTGTTGATGATGAGGATCGGGAGAACGAGGGTGATCTAACCATGGCAGCGGAAAAAGCGACCCCTGAGGCAATCAACTTTATGGCCAAATATGGAAGGGGCTTGATATGCCTGCCCCTCGATCCGGGAATTGTTGAAAGACTTAATCTTCCCTTAATGGTTCAAGATAATCGGTCCCGCTTTGGGACTGCATTTACCGTTTCTGTGGAGGCAAAGCATGGGGTGACTACGGGTATCTCGGCTGCCGATAGGGCGCTCACTATCCTTACCGCGGTTGCTGATGATGCCTCGCCGGATGAGCTGGTTCAGCCAGGGCATGTATTCCCCCTGAGGGCCAGGAGAGGAGGAGTATTGTTCAGGGCTGGACAGACAGAGGGTTCTGTAGATCTTGCAAGACTTGCAGGTCTCAAGCCGGCAGGAGTCATTTGTGAAATCATGAACGATGACGGTACCATGGCAAGAAGGCCTGATCTCGATCGATTCTCCGAAAAGCATGGTCTTAAAATGGCCACTGTTGCGGATATCATTGCCTACCGGATGAGGAATGAATCGTTTGTGCACAAGGAAGCTGAGACGATTCTGCCAACCTCGTTTGGCGAGTTTAGGGCAGTGGCATTCACTAATGAACTGGATAACAGTGAACATCTTGCCCTGATAAAAGGGGAGATTGAGCCTGACGGAGATATCCTGGTAAGGGTTCATTCCGAATGTCTGACAGGGGATGTATTCGGCTCCTTTCGTTGTGACTGCGGGGATCAGCTGAGAACTGCCCTTCAGGTGATCGACAAAGAGGGGCTCGGCGTTGTCGTCTATTTGAGGCAGGAAGGTCGGGGAATCGGCTTTGCAAACAAGCTGAAAGCCTATGCTTTGCAGGATAGCGGGTTCGATACGGTTGAAGCGAATAGAGAGCTTGGTTTCGAACCAGACCTGAGGGATTATGGTGTAGGTGCGCAGATCCTTGTTGCTCTTGGAGTGAGAAATATGAGGATCATGACCAACAATCCGAAGAAAATAATTGGTTTAGAGGGTTACGGTTTGACAGTAACTGGTAGGGTGCCCATCGAAATCCAACCCCGAGCCGAAAATGAGCGGTATCTGCTAACAAAATGCGAAAAACTTGGACACCTTATGAGATTTGGGAGCAAAATATCAGAGGAGGATGCCAATGCCCAAACTTATCGAAGGAAAGATATCAGCGCAGGGAATTAAGTGCGCAATCGTGGTGAGCCGATTTAACGATTTTATTTGTCAGCGCCTATTGGACGGGGCCGTAGATGCCCTTATGAGGCACGGGGCCTCTGATGACCAGATTACCGTAATTAAGGTCCCTGGCGCCTTTGAGGTCCCTTCCATGGCGAAACGATTGGTGCTCGGGGGTCGATTTGACTGTGTGATTTGCCTCGGCGCCGTCATTAGAGGCGCCACCCCACACTTTGAATATATCAGCACGCAGGTGGCTCGGGGTGTTGCTGCGGTGGCTTATGAAAGCCAGATTCCTGTGTCATTTGGGATAATAACATGCGATACCATAGAACAGGCAATTGAAAGGGCCGGCACCAAGAGCGGAAATAAGGGCTGGGATGCAGCTGTCTCGGCTCTGGAGATGGTAAGCCTTTTAAAAATGTTGGATTGAATTACCCTTCGAGATAGGCGGAAATATTTTGCAGGTTAAATCAAAAGATGGGTAAGAGAAGACGGTCCAGGGAACTGGCAATAAAGGTGCTCTTTCATCTCGAGTTCTCAGGAGATGACCCTGCTGTAGCGTTTGATTTAGTCTGTAATAGCTTTGGGTTTTCTGAAGATGTTAAACCATTCGCTCAAGGTCTTGTTTTGGGCGTTTATGATCGCCGTAAAGAGTTAGATGCTATAATCAGCGAAACGTCAAGGAACTGGCGACTGGAAAGAATAGCGAAAGTTGATCGCTGTATTCTGAGACTCGCTGCCTTTGAGCTCTTGCACAGAAATGATATACCGCCAAAGGTATCTATCAATGAAGCAGTAGACCTGGCAAAGAAGTTTGGGTCAGAGGAATCAGGAGCCTTTATCAACGGGATTTTGGACAAGATATATAACACGTTGATGAGCAGCGACAAATCACTGACGGGGTAACCCTTCAGAGATAGGGCAAAAGATCGGTTTGGGTTATGCAACAACCTGAAAAGGTCTTTTTTAACTACGGCATCCCGCCCTGGTTGCCTTTGCCTTTTTAGATGATCCCCACCCTACGGGATAACGCCCCGCATCACATAAAAAGCCAGAGGCTCTGGGGTGTCTTCCTGAAATGCCTATTTGCTCAAATTGGAAAAGCGATGAATGCTGGTGTGGTGCGGAGCATGAGGAAGAGTAAGGCAAATGTAGCACAGAGGCCGGGTTTTTGTGGTGAGACGTTTTAATGAAAAGCCGATCTTTTGGCCGAATACTTCAAGATTGCCGAGTCCGCGCTCAGCACTTCGAGACTATTGTGAAGCTCCTTGTCCATAGGAGAGGAGGAGGCATTCCGGCATTTTTCGCAAATGATGAAAGGTGAGGTTCTGTAGATGAGGAAATATGATCCCCAGGAGATAGAATTGAAATGGCAGTCGTTCTGGGATGACAAAGGATATTTCAAGGTTACGGAAGATAAAACAAAACAGAAGTACTATCTGCTTGAGATGTTTCCCTATCCGTCTGGGAAGATTCACATGGGTCACGTCAGGAATTATGCCATTGGAGATGTTGTAGCCCGATACAAAAAGATGAGGGGTTTTAATGTGTTACATCCCATGGGTTGGGATGCCTTTGGCATGCCGGCCGAGAACGCAGCTATAGAGAATAAAACCCATCCGGCAAAGTGGACGTATGATAACATCGACTACATGAGAACCCAGCTCAAGAGAATGGGTTTCAGTTACGATTGGGACCGGGAGTTGGCTACCTGCAGGCCTGAGTATTATCGCTGGGAACAGCTTGTCTTTCTCAAGATGTTCAAGAAAGGCTTGGCCTACAAGAAGAAGACCTATGTTAACTGGTGTGATTTGTGTCAGACAGTCCTGGCCAATGAGCAGGTTGTAGATGGCTGTTGCTGGAGGCATCCTGGTCAGGAGGTGAATCTAAGAGAAATGGATAGCTGGTTTCTGAAGATTACCGATTATACCAAGGAGCTGCTTGAGTACTGTGATAGGCTTCCTGGTTGGCCTGAAAAGGTTCTCACCATGCAGAGAAACTGGATAGGGGAAAGCCATGGGGCTATTATCCGGTTTCCTATGGTTGATTTTGATCACACGATCGAGGTCTTTACCACGAGGCAGGATACAATCTTTGGTGCCACCTTCATGTGTTTTGCCCCTGAGCACCCGCTTGTCAAGGAAATGACAGAAGGCACTCCTTACGAAAAAGAAGCGCGGAAATTTGTAGAAAAAACCCTCAAGGTAGATGCATTTATGCGGACAGCCGATTTAACAGTTAAAGAGGGCGTATTCACAGGAAGATACTGTCTCAATCCAGTGACGAGCGAGAAAATGCCTATCTATGTGGCTAATTTTGTCCTCTATGAGTATGGGACTGGTGCAGTTATGGCGGTACCCACCCATGATCAGCGGGACTTCGATTTTGCCAAAAAGTACGGATTGCCTCTCAGGGTTGTTATCAAGCCGAAGGATGCGGAGCTCATCGAGGAGGAAATGCTGGAGGCCTATGTCGATGAAGGGATTCTGGTTAACTCAGGTCCATTTAACGGGATGGTGAATACGACGGCCTTGGATAGGATAGCGGAATATCTGGAGTCCAAAGGGATGGGGTATAAGACCGTTACTTATCGCCTTAAAGATTGGGGAATCAGTCGGCAGAGATACTGGGGTGCCCCTATACCAATTATCTATTGCCCCACTTGCGGCGTTATGCCTGTTCCGGAGGATCAACTTCCGGTACTACTCCCGCTTGACCTTGATTTGGAAGAAGGAGGTAAATCCCCTCTTCCATACGAGCCTTCCTTTTATGAGACAACATGTCCTCACTGCGGCGAGCCGGCTAGAAGAGAAGCGGATACCATGGATACCTTTGTTGAATCCTCATGGTACTTCGATCGATATGCCTCTCCACGATACGAGTACGGCCCCTTTGACGAGGATAAGGTCGCTTACTGGCTGCCTGTGGATCAGTATATCGGTGGCATTGAACACGCCATACTGCACCTGCTGTATTCCCGATTCTACACAAAGGTCCTTAGGGATATGGGATATCTAACGAGCGATGAGCCTTTTACCAATCTTTTGACCCAGGGAATGGTGTGCAAGGAGACCTTTAGGTGCCCGGAGCATGGCTATCTCTATCCGGAGGAAGTCAAAGATGGTCGGTGTATTCGTTGCGGTAAGGAAATAGAGATCGGAAGTTCGGTAAAGATGTCAAAATCGACGAAGAACGTTATCGATCCGCAGAAGCTCATTGATCGCTACGGCTCAGATACAGTGAGGATGTTCTGCCTGTTTGCATCGCCTCCGGAGCGTGATCTTGAATGGAGTGACGAGGGAGTAGAGGGTTCGTGGAGATTTCTGAACCGCTTATGGAGGCTCATCTCCGAAAACAGGGAGCATCTCTCTACAGTTAACCCGTATGATGGTTCATCTGCCCTGATACCTGGTTTAAAAGACATCTACGGCAAGACACATGAGACCATCAAGAAGGTAACCGAAGACATAGAAGAACGATTCCATTTTAATACCGCCATTAGCGCCATAATGGAACTATTCAACAAGGTCAGTCAATTTCTCAATACCGGCGATGAGACCTCGGAGGTTGCCTGGGCTGTGATTAGAGAGGCGGTTGATGCCATGTTAGTGCTCTTACACCCGATAGTGCCACACATTACGGAGGAGCTCTGGGCTGCCCTGGGGAACGCCGAGAGTCTGGCAACGCGCTCATGGCCGGTTTACATGGAGAAGGCTCTCGAGAAAGAAACTCGCTTGGTTGTTGTTCAGGTAAACGGCAAGGTGAGAAGCAGGATAGAGGTACCGGTGGCATGTGATGATGGTGAGATTCAGGATCAGGCATTGAATGATGAGAGGACCCGGTGTTTTACCAGTGGCAAAGAGATAAAACGCGTAATCGTTGTACAGAAAAAACTGGTGAACATAGTAGTATGATAATGGGTTTTGCTCTCGGTGTTGGGATGTATTTGTCTTGACAGCATATAAAACAAAGGGCGTGTGGGTTTGTGGTCGGTTCACTAAAGGCATTTTGATATTTGCTTTTTGCTCGCTTGCCTTTGGCTGTGGTTACCATTTCAGACCCGTCGAGTCTCCTCTTAACGTACACCTGGACTCTATTGCCATACCTCCTTTTTCGAGCTCTTCTTCCTACGCGGGAATTGAAGATGATTTCACCACTGTGGTGAGGCAGGAATTCATCCGTCGTTCGAGGGTGAGGTTGGAAGAAGCGAAGAGTGCGCAGGCAGTCCTGCGAGGTCGCCTCTATTCTGTAACTACGGAACCGCTTGCCTATACCATAACCCAACAAACGATACATGGCTTTCTTTCAACCGACACGGTTACCAGCTCCCGTATTCTCAGAGTAAGGCTCGAAATCACCCTAACAGATACAGCCACTGAAGAGATAATCTGGCAGGACGGTAACTTCACCGCGACAGCGAGTTTTCGGGTAAGTTCAGATCCGTTGACTACCCAACATAATCAACGCCTTGCGCTCATATCCATTGCAAGAGACCTTGCCACACAAATCTATTCAAGGACTATAGAAAGGTTTTGATGGGAGATTTGAGCCCTGAAAACGTCTTAAATGCTTTAGGGAAAGGTGTTCTCGCCCCCTTTTATCTTTTCTATGGTCCTGAAGACTTCTGGCTTGAAATTACCCTTGATGCGATTAAGAAAGCCCTCATTCCTGAGTCACTGAAAGAATTCAACTTAGAGACGTTATATGGCGGGGAAATCTCCTCAGCTGAGATAATCAACCGGGCCAGTTTGTTACCCTTCATGTCTGCCCGTAGGCTCGTCATAGTAAGGGCAACTGAGAATTTTACTAAAGGCGACCTTGACCGCTTTGTTCTCTATGTGGAAAATCCCGTTGATTCTACCTGTATCATTTGGACATGGGCCAAATCAGAACTATCTCACGTTTTGTGTAAACGGTGCAGGGACCTTGGCAGGGCCGTGCATTTCAGGAAGTTGTCGGACAGGCAGGTATACTCCTGGATACAAAAAAGGGCAGATGAGTTGGGGCTCGTCATCGAAAGGGATGCGGCAGCCTTTCTCAATCAGGCAGTTGGGAATAGCCTCCGTGATCTCTTCAGCGAGATATCCAAGCTTTCGCTCAGACACCCGGGCTCCAGGATAGGAGTGGAACAGATACAGGAGTTGACCACCTTCAGCAGGCTTTTTACCGTTTTCGACTTAGTGGATTTTGTTGGAAGAAGGGATGCTCCTCGCGCCTTGCGGGCCTTGACAAGACTCTTTGATGCACAAGCTCGGGATTCAAGGTCAGTTTTAGGGATCTTGGGGATGTTAGCTCGGCAGATTAGGCTCCTCGTCAAGACAAAGGAGGGCCTTAAAGGGACAGGGGGAAAGGGCAGGGTAGCTGAGAAATTGAGACCGCTGCCCCAATTTGTAATTGAGAAGTGCATTGCCCAAGAGAAGGTCTGGGATGAGAGCGAACTCGAAAAAGCCTTGATTGAGTTCTATTATGCAGACGGATTGATCAGGGCTGGGTCGAAGGGGGATCTTGTGGTGGAGAGTCTAATTTTTCGGCTCTGCTCTGCTCAGAATCCATAGCAGCCAGCTTATTGACCTGGACGGATAATCGAGAGATCGTTCTGCTAGCCGTGTTTTTGGGGATAACGCCCTTGGCCTGAATCGTTTGAAGAATAGAAACAGCCTTAGAAAGCGATGACTGCGCTTCCTCAAGAGACTTATTTTCTATAGCTAGCCTTACCCCTTTTATGGCACTTTTTGCGCTTGTTTTATAAGCCATATTCCGGGCTCTCCGTGCCCGGTTCTGCCTGGCCCGTTTGATAGCAGATTTGTGAGTCGCCAAGTTATTACCTCCTTATCGTCTGAAACCGACATGATTTTTTGCTGGAAACTAACCTAATCATGTAATCCTGTCAAGGTTTTTTATGAATGAAAATGAGTTTGTTACCAAGGCAGCAGGAACCGTTGGGGCCTTAACCTTCCTCAGCAGAATCCTGGGCTTGGTAAGAGACATGCTTATCGCCAATTTTTTCGGCAGCGGGTTGTCAGCAGATGCATTCTTTGTCGCATTCCGAATGCCAAATCTCTTAAGAAGGCTCTTTGCAGAGGGTTCATTCTCCCTAGCCTTTATCCCCGTGTTCACGGAGTATCTACAAAAGAAATCGAGACAAAAAGCCTTTGAATTAGCACAGGTTGTGTTGACGGTCCTGATCTTCATCATAACCATCGTTACTGTTCTCGGCATTGTCTTTTCTCCCATTATTGTAAGGATCATCGCCCCTGGGTTTGGCGGCACAGGTGAGAAATTTGCTCTTACGGTTCTCTTGACCCGGATCATGTTTCCATACCTATTTCTGGTGAGCTTGCTCGCCCTTTTCATGGGAATTCTCAACTCCCTGAAACATTTTGCCGCACCGGCACTGGCGCCGGTTTTTCTAAATCTGGGCATGATTGCGGCTTTGCTTTTCTTAGCCCCTTCGATGAAAACACCAACCGTAGGACTGGCCATTGGTGTGTTGGTCGGCGGCGTTCTTCAGTTGGTAGTGCAGATTCCCTTCCTCCTGAATAGGGGCATTCATTTAGGCCTGAAATGGGAGCTAAACCACCCTGCTTTGAAGAGGATCGGTGCGCTGATGCTTCCGACGATTTTTGGATCTGCAATATACCAAATCAACCAATTGGTAGGTACCCTGCTAGCATCGCTGTTGAGAGAGGGCAGCGTTTCCTACCTCTACTACGCAGACAGACTCGTCCAGTTTCCTCTGGGAGTCTTTGCCATAGCAATCAGCACAGCCGTTTTGCCATCTCTTTCAAGAGAGGCGGCACATGGTGATTTGGAAGGATTAAAAGGAACGCTTTCACATGCCTTGCGGCTCACAATGTTCATAACCATACCAGCAATGATCGGTTTGATTGTTTTGCGGGAGCCAATTACTAGACTGCTATTTCAGAGAGGTGCCTTTAATGTAACTGCGACGGTTATGACTGCGCGGGCTCTTCTGTATTATTCTCTTGGGTTATGGGCATTTGCTGCGTTGAGGGTTTTTGTTTCCGCTTTTTATTCATTGCAAGACACCAAGACGCCGGTAAAGGTGGCGGTGATTGCAATGCTGTTGAACATCATTTTCTCGATTATCCTCATGCACACACCGCTTGAGCACGGAGGATTGGCTCTGGCCCTTTCCCTGGCCTCGAGCTTGCAGCTCCTGATGCTCATTTTCCTGCTTCGAAAGAGACTGGGAGGCGTTGAAGGGAGATCACTGGTCATTTCGATGGCCCGCTCCTTTTTCGCCTCGCTCATCATGGGTGCGTGCATCTACTTTTTGGCCTTCAAGGTATTTGCTGCTAGGTTTACCGGAGGTAGCTTCGAGCTAACCATAGGGATTCTTGCCGTTATCTGTGTTGGGCTGGTTATATTCTTTGTCTCGGCAAAGGCTTTGAGGTGCCAAGAGCTGTCGTACCTCGGTGTGCTACTATGGAAATCGGGCGGGAGGCGTAGTAGAGCAGAAGAGAAGCAAGATTTAGCTTGAATAAAAGATGAAAAATTGGCACATTACCAAAAGAGTGGGGATGTAGCTCAGATGGGAGAGCGGTACGTTCGCAACGTACAGGTCAGGGGTTCGATTCCCCTCATCTCCACCAGATTCAGCCATTTTGGAAATCAATGCGGTTTAACAGGGGTCTAAGCCATCCGCTTAGGCCCCTATTTTTTCACTTACCAACCGGCCGTGAAGAGGATTTTGCCGGAAGAACTACATTGTTGTGCGGTGTACATGAAAATAAGGTGCCGTTTTATGCTTGTTTCAGGATGATTGCCTATGGTAAGTTTGTTTTCCCGGTGAATGCTCCGGTTTTTATTTTGGGATTCCCTCGCGGCTGGTAACTCGCTTTTGGAGGCAGGAGCCGGTTTCGATTAGTTCTAGCAGAACAACGGAAAAGGAAGGATTGGAGTGAAAAGATCTGCCAAAGTTGATCGGAAAACTACGGAGACGAGCATCCAGGTGACGCTCAATCTGGATGGCAACGGGATCTGTTCCCTTGATACCGGTATCCCTTTTTTAGACCATATGTTCGAGTTGATGGCTGTTCACGGCTTTATGGATCTGGCGGTCAGGGCAAAAGGTGATACCGAGGTGGATTTCCATCATACGGTTGAAGATCTGGGAATCTGTTTTGGCCAGGCAATAAAGCGGGCCTTGGGTGATAAAAAGGGAATCAAGAGGTACGGACAGGCAGCTGTTCCCATGGATGAGGCATTAGCCAGTGTGATACTGGATATTTCAAACAGACCGTATCTTTCATATAAAGTGCCGCTCAAAACACGTGTGACCGGACAATTTGATGTCGGCATTCTGAATGAGTTCTTCAGGGCCTTAGTAAATCATGCAGGACTCACCATGCATATCGAACTTGAGTCAGGCGAAGACCCGCATCATAGCGCAGAAGCAATCTTTAAGGCCTTTGCCAGGGCACTCGATCAGGCCTCACAAAAAGAAGAAAGGCTCACCGAGGTACCATCCACAAAGGGTGTTTTGTAGCGAACGCTACTACTAGTAGTACGATTCTAAAATAACATTGGATTTTGCCTGTCATTGCGAGGAGTCCTTCGGCTTTGCTCAGGATAAACTCCACGACGAAGCAATCTCAATGGAATTTCAGGTTTTTAGAGATTGCTTCGCTTCGCTCGCAATGACTTCTTATATTGCGAGCATATTTAGGAATCATTCTACTAGCCCTGAGAATACTCAGAGGGGTGTCTTTTCCCTTTCTCGTTTCGTCTTGTTTCTTTGCAGCCTGTCAAATCGGAGCCTATCTCTATCATCCAAAACGCATTGAATTAATTCTGTACTATGACCTGCTGTAGTCTTTACTCAAGAAATCCATGAAATCTGCACCGGTAAAAGAACCCGCCTGGAATGAACCACCCTGCAGCAAGCCGCAGGGTATCCAATGTCAAAAGTCCCCTCCCTTGATGGGAGGGGATAAAGGGGAGGGTGGCCAACCATTTTGCCAGCCCCACTTCACCCTGTTAAATAAAGATGGCGAAGAATTTGTAACCTATCCATTTATCTATTCTATGAGTATCTATTTTCCTTATGACAGCTTCTACTACCCTATTTAACATGGCAGGCCTCCCCCATCAAGGGGGAGGGACTATGCGGTCAAGCTACAGGAAATTATCCAGTTAAACTAAACGAGATGAAATAAGCGTCTCCAACTTTCTGAAAACACGTTATTTTTTTGCTTGACAGCCACAATAAAAAATGTTCATATTCTGAACACCTTTAAGGTCTAGATGAAAGATCGAAAAACATAATATTTTCAATAGGTTCAATCACCCGATCATGTAATCTAGAGAGCGGAGCTGTGCGTGCGCTAAGAGCTGTGAGCATACGGCATATCTTTGCCCCAATGCACCTTGCGCCATGCGCTCTGCCCTTTGGCGTGTCCTATCATCAATCTCACCTAGCCCCAAGATAGTATCTCCAGAATAAGTTGTGGAGAGCTCTCGATAAAATTTTCTGCGCCAAAAGATGGATCCACAAGATATAAGATCACTCCAACTGCTTGAAGAGATTGAAAATAACTATGGTCCAAGCCAGAGGGACTTGGCCCGAAAGCTCAATATATCCCTTGGGCTGGTCAATTCATTTATTAGGAGGCTTGCCACAAAGGGGTATGTAAAGATCACCACTATTCCTAGAAATCGGGTTAGGTATATACTTACGCCAAAAGGTTTCGCAGAGAAAAGTCGTCTTACCTATGAGTTTATCCAGTATTCATTTCATTTCTACAAGAAAGCGGTCATGGACCTGCACGATCTGGTCGATGAGTTTCGGAAAAGAGATGTGAAAAAGGTAGTATTTTTCGGTGCGAACGACCTAGCAGAGATTGCTTCTATATCGCTGAGAGGTACTGACATAGAACTGATAGGAGTGGCGGACGACGAAAAGGCGGGGGCAGAGTTCTTAGGGCTTAGGGTCAAATCCATAAAGGAATTGACAAAAGCCCACTTTGACAGGGTTATCATCACCAGGGTTGATTCTAAAGAGCTGGCACTTAAAAAGCTATTGCAAAACGAGATTCCTAGGGAAAGAATAGTTGTGCTCGGTGAATAAAGTAATATGAAAAGAAATATTATTACAGATAGTTATCAAACATATTAAAAGCAAAGTCGTTGTTTACACTTTGAAATAAATGCCACGAGGAGATAGGTGATGCATATTACCGTGATAGGTACCGGATATGTCGGATTGGTGTCAGGGGCAGGATTAACTGATTTCGGCATGCAGGTCATATGTGTTGATAAGGATACGGACCGTATCAGGAAGCTTAGTGATGGAGACATACCGTTTTATGAGCCTGGCTTGGAAGAGTTGGTGGAGAGGAATGTAAAAAACGAGAGACTTTCATTCACCAGCGATCTGAAAACTGCAGTTGAGAACTCTCTGGTCATCTTCATCGCCGTTGGCACGCCGGATGATGGCAGCGGTAAAACGGATCTATCTCAGATAGAAGAAGTGGCGCAAAGCCTGGGGGAGATTGTTGATGATTATAAGGTGATAGTAATCAAGAGTACCGTGCCGGTAGGAACGAACCGGCGGGTGCAAGATATTATCCAGGCGAGTGTGAAAAAGGAGGTTAAGGTAGACATCGTATCAAACCCTGAGTTTCTTCGTGAAGGGTCGGCAATTGAAGACTTCATGAGGCCCAACAGGGTAGTACTGGGCTCGGACAGTGCGCAGGCGTTGGCTATTGTTAAGGATATCTATCGGGTTTTGTACCTGATTGAGACGCCCTTTATCCTGACTGGTCTAGAGACTGCCGAATTGATCAAATATGCCAGTAATTCATTCTTGGCCACAAAGATATCTTTTATTAACGAGGTAGCGAACATCTGTGAAAAGGTTGGCGCTGATGTTCACGACGTAGCCAGGGCTATGGGCCTGGATAGGAGGATCGGCCCGAAATTCTTACATCCCGGCCCCGGCTATGGGGGCTCGTGTTTCCCAAAAGACACCCTCGCCTTTGCCCAATTAGGAAAGACATTGGGCTCCCCTGTAAGCATCGTTGAGACGGTCATTGCGGTCAATCAGAAGCAACGGGAAAGGATGACGAGAAAAATAGAAGATGCTGTTGGGTCCCTGATGGGCAAATGCATTGGGATACTGGGACTCACGTTTAAACCCAACACCAGTGATGTGAGGGAGTCTCCTGCCCTTGATATCGTGCGCGCGTTGTTAGAGAAAGGCGCAAGAGTACGGGCTTATGATCCCGAAGGAATGGATGAGTTCCGAAAGGTGGTTCACGATGAAAATCTCACCTATTGCGAAAATGCGTATGAGGTGGCCTCGGGGGCAGACGGCCTCGTTTTTGTTACGGAGTGGAATGAGTTCAGAAACATCGATCTCAAACGGCTAAAGAAGGTGCTTGCCGAACCGGTGATTTTTGATTTGCGGAATATTTTTGAGCCTGAAAGGGTCAGCGAATTGGGTTTTAAATATTTTGGGGTTGGGCGAAGCTCTAGGACCTTGCCCAAATCCTGAAGCTGCCTGGTGTAAGTAGTTGTAAACACGATAGGATATCAAGAGGAGGCATAAAATGGCATTCCAAAAAAAGGCGTTTATCGTAAGTCTTGCTATGATTGTCCTCGTGGTAGGCTCAGTGTTTACCGTCGTATGCGCTGAGGAGGCAAAGAAGATAAACATCAATACCGCAACGGTTGAGGAATTGGTCCAACTCAAATGGATCGGCCCTAAGTATGCCCAGAGGATTATTGAATATCGAGAAAAGAACGGCCCCTTTGAGAAGCCCGAGGATATCATGCTGGTCTCCGGAATCGGACCCAGGGCGTGGGAGGCGAACAAGGATCGGATAACTGTTGAATAACCTTCTTTTTTCCTTCCTGACTATATTCTTACGTGCCTCTTAACAATTAACAGCTCAGTGCTTATATTTTCATAGTAAGATCAAACAGATAAAGCAAAGGAGGTCTTATTATGAAAATGCCAGAAGTTTCCTTGTTGGAATGGCAAAAGCGATACGGCACTGAACGAGCT
>DATKZQ010000015.1:0-9416 GCA_035527895.1 Desulfatiglandales bacterium | reverse complement strand
GGTGTGCCGTGGTCATGTCCTGGGAGGAGCGGCTGGTTTTCCGGGTAAACCAGGTTCCGATCTTATAGATGAGCCCGAGTGCGAAGATGGCCAGGGCAGCGTACAGGCTGATTGTGAATGCCATGGGTTCGGTGTCCTTTTACAAGTATTAGTGGAAATAACTTATCACAAAACTGTTAATGCTCACGGTACAGCCAGAAAACAAGGCCACTCCACCAGATCTAAGGGGGTAGATCAAAGTGACACTACATATGGGCTGCATCCAGAATCGCCGGAAGTCGATTTTCCCATCCCATTGTTACCAGCTGAATACCTTGGCAGAGTTCCCGAAGGGCGACAACCAATTCGCCTGCAATATTCACACATTCGGTAATCCTATCGGGTGCTTTTCTGATGCGTGAGATTAGTTCCTCCGGTATCGGGGGCCCGGGAACATTGGTAGAAATATACCGGGCAACGCCAACCGATTTCAGAACAAAAACGGTAGCAATCACGGGAACCCCTAAGGCCTTGGCCTTTTCCATGAAGTACGTGAAAGCGGGTATGTTAAAGACAGGCGGGGTTACGATGAACTGGGCGCCCTCCCGTACCTTTTTTTGAGCAAGCTCTAATTCAGCTTTGAGGGCGATCTCGTTTTTGGCCGGCTTTATTGAGCACCCCGTTACGAATTCAGGGGCACCATGCAACTCCATTCCCGCCATATCAACGCCGTTTTCAATTCCCCTTATAGCCCTGAGCAAGGTAAGTTCATCAATGTCGGCGATCGGCTTGGCATCAATATGGTCGCCATACATGATTTCCTCCCCCGGCATGACCAGAAGATTTCTGATGCCGAGCACATAGGCAGATAGGATATCACCTTGGAGGGCAAGCCTGTTTCTGTCTCGAGCGCAGATCTGCATGATGGTTTCCATGCCGTGCTGCTGCATCAGGGCGGCACCGCCCAGGGCACTCATCCTCATAACGGCCTGACCCATCTCGGGAACAATAACCCCGTCAACCCTACCCTTGACCTTCATGATATTGGAGAATAGTTCAGAAAGATCTACCCCTTTTGGGGTATCGAATTCCGCCAGTACCACAAAATCGCCGGTCGTTAGTTTTTTTTGAAAGCTCATAGTCGACCTTGACTTATGGTGAGAGGTGAACCTGCGTGATGCCTATTCGGTAATGTAAAAGAACGAGCCACTATGCATTGCGGAGGAAATCCCCCCCTCTCATGATATCCCGAGTTTCGTAAACGACCCAACTGCCTTCTTTTGCCTCCAAACGCTTGATACGGTTTTTTGCTTCGTCAACCCCACTACCAGTGGTGGCTTTGTGGTATGCCATCTATAAAGCCTTTGCTAAGATAACACTGCTTAAAGGGGTGGAGCACGAAGGCGGATTCTAGGTCAGGAATAACAGCAGAGTATCATGGAGGGGGATTCGTTATCCGGAATCCCCCTCCACGTTGTCACTTTTTAGAAGATCCCCTGAACCTTTCCCGTCTTGGTATCGACGTCTATCTTTCTGAAGGCCGGATCCGAGCTCGTTCCCGGCATCAGGCTAATTGCCCCGGCACAGGGACACAGGAACTTGGCCCCGGAATAGATCAACACGTCCCGTATCGGCAGGCTCCACCCCTTGGGTACACCCTTCACAGCCGGATCATGGGTGAGGCTCAGGTGGGTTTTTACCATCATTGTTGTGTAATCATCATACTTGGAATCGGCCTCAAGCATCTTTGCCTTGTTTTCTGCTTCAGGTGTCCATGCCACACCATCTGCGCCGTACACCACCTTGGCGATCTTGTCAACCCTATCCCTCAGTTTCATCTCAAGAGGATACAGGAATTTAAAGTCCGGCTCACCCTCACATGCCTCTTTCACCGCATCTGCAAACTCCAGGGCGCCATCACCGCCATCTGCCCAAAAGGATGCCGTAGCACATCTGGCCCCCGCCTCTTCAGCGGCTTTGCGAACCATGGCGACTTCATCCTTTGTATCGGTATGGAAAGAATTGATGCATACCACCGGATTGATGCCGGATGTCCTGATGGTGTTAATGTGGTGCACCATATTAGCAATGCCCTTTTCGAGTAACCCAAGATTTTCCTTGGTGTACTCTTGGGGTATCTTTAATCCTGCTACCACCTTGGGTCCGCCGCCGTGCATCTTCAGTGCCCTGATGGTGGTGGTAAGCACTGATACATGCGGCTTGAGGCCGCTGTAGCGGCACTTGACATTCCAGAACTTCTCAAAGCCTATATCAGCAGCAAAGCCGCTTTCGGTAACGTGATAGTCGAACATCTTAAGTCCAATGCGGTCAGCAATAATTGAAGACTGCCCAACGGCGATGTTCGCAAAAGGGCCGGCATGCACCATCAATGGCTGATACTCTACTGTACAACAGAGAGTGGGATTGATGGTATTCCTCATCCATGCAGTCATAGCACCACCCACTTCAAGGTCTTTGGTGGTAATCACATTACCCCTCTTGTCAAATGCTACGGTAATGTTATCGAGCCTTTCACGGAGATCCGGAAGGTCTCGAACTATGGACAGAATGGCCATAAGCTCAGAGCCTACGGCGATCCCGAACTTTGACTGCATGGTGAAACCGTCCATTCTACCGCCAAGCCCAATAACGATATTTCGCAGACTCTGGGCACAGAAGTCCATGATCCATCCCATCTCTACTCTCGTGGGATCAATGTCCAGTCTCCTCATATGGGTGAGCCTTTCCAGTTGCTCATCATTATAGTTTCTCTCATGCTGCATTCTGGAAGTCAGTGCTACCATTGCCAGGTTATGGGCATTCATGATGTCATTAATATCACCGGTGAGGCCCATGGAGAATTCAGTAAGAGGTATTATGAGTGCATTTCCGCCTCCGGCAGCGCTTCCCTTGATATTCATGGTGGGACCGCCAGAGGGCTGGCGGATACATCCGCCTACATTAAGGCCCCTCTTTCCCATGCCTTCTAAAAGGCCGCATGTGGCAGTACTTTTGCCTTCACCCAGCGGAGTCGGGGTAATGGCAGTTACCTCAATATACTTGCCGTCTGGTTTATCCTTCAGGCGTTCGATGATCTTCATAAAATCGAGCTTGCTGAGCCTGCCCATTGGTAGCATCTCATCCTTTTCGAGATTCAACCTCTCCCGCCACTCATCTGGAGTCGGCATATTCTCTTCTGCTGCCTCTGAAATCTGCCAATCACTCATTTCGACTGCATTGTAAGCCATATTTCAACCTCCTATTAAATTAATGATTGTACGATGAGTATACGTCGCCAGGTATCTGAAATCCCGACCAAAGTCAGAGTTGTTGCTCTGCAGCCCTTTCTTGAAGGTAACAGCTTATAGTAAGAGCCTTGTGCACCTCAAAAAGGCTACTGTCTGTCGTGGGGGCTATTTTTTGGTTTTAGACGAGAATGCACTCGGTCTAGTAACCAGAGAAAGCAGGAGTTTTCTAATTGAAGGGACCGTTTTTGTCAAGAAAATTTTTGCTTATCGCAAATCGTGAGATCATCTTCAACCAGGCATTCTACTCAAAAAAATCACTTACCCACAGCGAATCAGGCCTATCAGGGATGTTTCCTCTAGCTTTTGGGAAAAACACCCAAAACAATCTTGGAAAACCCGTGGCGAAATCGCGGCACGGATTCGAGGGCAAAGGGCAGGGTTAGATGAGAAAAAGATTGGGTGAAAAAAAGCTCAGTCAGGAGACAGGACACCCGCTGAGCCTAGTCAAAATGTTCGGTAATAACTCCCTTAATTCATAGCGTCGGTCACCATTTCGGTGAGATCCACGATCTTTATCTTGCCCCGCTCTTCCTTGGGTATGGCTCGGGCTCCTTTCCTCAGGTTATCCTTGCAGGCAGGGCATCCCGAGACGATGATCTCGGCACCAACGGCAAGGGCGTCGCGAATACGCAGGGAGGCCATGTCTACTGCCAGCTCCGGGTTGCAGGCCTGCATGCCTCCGCCGCCTCCACAGCACCGTGCATCGAGCCTGTTTTTGGCCATTTCCACATACTCGAGCCCGGGGATCCTTTTCAGGATAGCCCGGGGTTCCTCGAAGATCTTGCAGGCCCTTCCCAAGTCGCAGGGATCGTGGTAGGTGACCTTCTTGGCAACTTCTTTGCTGAACCCTATCTTTCCCTCGGCTACTAATTTGTCGAAGTACTGCACGGTGTGGTAAATTTCTAACCCAAGATCGCCGATTTCCGGATAGAGCTTTGTAAAGGTCTTGTAACACCCCGCACACGGGGTTACCAGCTCACGCGCACCGGTGGCCTTTATCTTTTCAATCAGCTTTTCAGCATGAGGTTTGAATTCATCGGATCCCATCAGGTAAAGCGGGAATCCACAACAGGTCTCCTCCACCCCAAGTGTGGTATAGTCCACCTTACCTGCATCGAGTGCCTTGATCGTGCTCGGCACAATCTTCATATCCAGGTAACTGGGCAAACAGCCCATAAAGAGCAGCGTATCTGCCTTTTCAGGGAGTTTCCCCGATTGGGCTTTCTTCCTGAGGCCGGCAGGATAGATGTCGACCCTGTCTTCCCGGGCGCTGGCATACACATTCCCGGATTTGGAGAGGCTCTCCCTCACCCCGAGCAGCGATTCCGGAGCAAGGCCGTCCTTATACAGTTGCTTACGAACCTCTTCTACAATCTCATGCCCCTCGACTCCGGCGGGGCACGTAACGGCGCACGCCTGACAGGTCGTGCAGGCATAGAAGGTCTCTGCCACGCCATGAGAGAATTCGATCGATCCATCCATGATCTCCTTTAAGAGCAGCATCTTGCCCCTGGTGTTTAAGGCCGGGCGGAGTGTTAGAGTGAATATCGGGCAAACAGCCTGGCAAAAGCCGCAGCTTGAGCACCTAAGTATTTGATCACGGTATTTTCTTTCAAAATCGTACTTCGCATCCATCTTAAGCCTCCAGTGCCATTTTGCCGGGATTGAGGATATTGTTGGGGTCAAACAGTTTCTTTATGCTACGCATTATATCCATGCTCACCTCATCGTGCTCTAGATGCATGAACGGTGCCTTGGCCAGGCCAACGCCGTGCTCGCCGGTTAATGTGCCGCCCAGCTCGATGACCTTATCGAAAATCGCAGCGGCGGCCTCTTCTACGCGCTCAACCTCTTCCGCGTTGGTGCCGTCGAAACTGATAGTCGGGTGGAGGTTGCCGTCACCGGCGTGCCCCACCGTGGGGATTTTGAGATCATACTTTTTCGCGATGTCGGAGACCGCTTTGAGCATATCCGGCACCTTGGACATGGGCACTGACAGGTCCTCCACAAAGAGGTTGTTATTGATACGGGACAAGACCCCATAGGCGGATTTGCGGGCGGCCCACAAAGCTGCCGCCTCTTCCGCAGTGCCGGCCTGCTTGACCGTGGAAGCTTTATTCTTTCTAAAGATTTCGACGATCTTGGCGAGTTGGTACTCGGCCTCCTCCCGGGTATAGCCGTCGGTCTCGGCAACCAGGATTGCCTCGACTTCCGGGAGATTAAGATTCGTATTCTCGTTGATGGCCATGAGGGTTTGTTGATCGACTATCTCAAGGGCGCTGGGCAATATGCCGGAGTACATAATCTGGCTCACAGCCCGACCGGCGTCCTCCAGATCATCAAAGGTGGCCATCGTCGTGTACGTGATGAGCGGTCTGGGATTGATCTTGAGGATAATCTCAGTGATTATCCCGAGGGTGCCTTCAGAGCCGACGAAGAGCTTGGTCAGATCATAGCCGGACACGCTCTTCATGCAATGAGAGCCAGTGCGCAGTACCCGGCCGTCGGGCAAGACGACCTCCAGGCCGAGGACATAGTCCTTGGTTGTGCCATATTTGGCCCCTTTGATGCCTCCTGCGTTACAGGCCACGTTGCCACCCAGGGTGGAGACGCTCCCGCTCGCCGGGTCAGGCGGAAAACAGAACGCATGCGGCGCAAGGGCCTGGTCAAGAGCGGCGTACACAACCCCCGGCTGGACCACGGCCAGCCGGTCCTCGATGCCGATCTTGATGATCTTATTCATGCGGCCCAAATCCAGAACAATGCCTCCTTTCTGGGGCACGGCCAGGCCTGCCAGGGAAGTGCCGGCTCCCCTGGCGGTAACCGGGAACCTTTTCTTGTTGGCCAGCTTGAGGATCGCTGAGATCTGTGCGGTAGTGGTTGCCCAAACCGCAGCATCGGGCCGGTGTTTGAATTCCGAAGCGTCCTTGGAGTAGGAGATCATGTCGATCAGGCTGTCGGTATAGTTTTCTTTCCCCACGATGCCGATAAGCGCCTGCTTTATTCTCTCATCCATAATTTACTCCTTCACTACTAGGCTTAGGGAGTTGTGAACCCTTCGAGTCAAGACGACAGGATGGTGAACCCGGGGATTCTCGATTTCTCGGCACGCTGATTCATGCGGGTTGTCTCAGTCAAATGCCTTTCGGGCCTTCTGCGCCTTGAGAAGCCACTTCATTTCCGGGTTACTGGCAGGAAAATCATCGTTGCCTCATGTGCTTGGTTTTTACTACGCCACTATGCGTTATTGTCCTTTAGGGGCGAGATCACGTTGCCTTCGTTGTCGAATTGTAGCTCCAGATACTCGTCCGCGATTTCTATGTTCGGTTCCCTTTCCAGGTCTTCAAGACAGCCTTGAGAGACCACCAGCTTCTTGAGGTCCATGGTGTTTCTTATATGGACGATTCGAACGTCTTCCAAGGTATAGGGCCTTATGGTCATGAGGACTGCGGCGAGAGCCTGCCGGTCGTTAGGGTAGGTAAGGGGAACCTTCCCCAACTCGGGGCAGCAGGCGGTCAGGCAGTTGATTGCCGTTGCTTCGAAGTCGATCTTGTCCACGAGTCGCTGAACCGTAACGTCAGCCTGGCCGACACCTACAGCGCTTCCCTCAGTGGCTTCAGTCAGGTCGCGAACAAAGATGCGAAAGATCCTCGGCACAGGACGTTCGGCTCCATAGCAGCAGACGTCGCGGCCAACCACGTTGGGGTCAATGCCTTCGCCGCTAATGTCCTTGCCCATTTCGTCGACGATGAGCAGGTCGATATCGTCAAGAGGCAACAGCGGCATGTAAGAGCGGGCCTTTGCGCAGAGGTCGGTTTCGATGGCCTCTATCTCACTGGCCAAGGGCATTTTCAATATGGCCGTCTCATGATCCTGATTCTCGACGAGGCACACACCAAAGAGGACCTTGCAGCGATTTATGAGTTCCTTTCCCGCAGTGCTCAGGATTTGGTACTGACCCCGCACCAGAGACAGACGATGGTAATACTCGGCAGCGTTCTGATTGCCCAAGCCGATGGCCATCATTTTGATGAGACCGCTCTCAGTGGGTCCGATGAAATTAGTGTGGGGCTTGACCCGGTTGATGAGAACGATGCCGTCGGCCTCGTGGGCCAAGCGGTCCACGAATATTGGAATGCCGTCAACTTCACCCATAGGGATGACGTCCATGGTCGCTTGAACCGGTGCACCAACAATCTGTTCGGTGATGCCCCGAACGCGCAGTACCTCGACCTGACCCTCAACCGTTGCCCCGCCGTGGGAACCCATAGCCGGGGTGATAAAGGGCCGGCAATCTGCCTCTTTCAGTTTTGACACCACGGCGCTGACAGCGGCGGTCAGGTTTGCAATGCCTCGGCTCCCAACGCAAACGGCCACGCTCATTCCCGGGGAGAGCTCGAGATGGCCTTTGATACGGTTCCATTCACGGTCTATCTGGGCCAGCACGTCCACCGGCGGCGGAACGTCGAAATGCTGTTGAATCATCTTCATCTTCGGCAGCTTTAGATCGGCAGTGATGCCAGAAGTCATAGTCCCGTCCTCATGCTCGTGGTCTATTATGGCTCGTCTTATGGTAGTTGTTCGTTATGATCTGCATCAAAACCCGCAATGAATTACGATCACGCCTCAGCCTGAATAACTGCTTTAAAAATGGCCATGATCTCTTCTTGTGTCAACAGCCCCTTTTTCTCCAGATACAACAGAACTACCGGCAGGAGACGGCCTAGAACTTCATTTATCCTAACCTGTAAAACCACATCCTTTGGGCGTGGTCAGTGTTAATTGGCTCTGCCTGAAGGAAACAGCAGCATTGGTGGAGTAGTGGAGTATTGATCTCCGGGGCAAAGTGTTAGTTGGGGTTTGGAAGCTACCATATTCTGTTGAAGATGCTCAGTATAGCCCCGTTCCCCAGTATTCCATGATTCCATCATTCCATTACTCCAGAAAAACTCCGGCATGACTGACAATCTGCGTAAGTCTCCCCTGGGGGCAGATCAAGGCCGCATCCTTTGGGCGTGGATTTTTTGCTTTTTGGGAAACTGGTCAACTAACTTTCAGCTCGATCTGCCTTGTGCTGTTCCGGAACGATTCTATAGCGTGACGTTGGTTACCTATCATGACTGCCCAACGCTCTTATGGTAACTGGACATGATCTCCTCAGGTCTTCGCAGCAAGTCATTCGTATTTCTTAATCAGTTCTTTGAACTTCTCCTCCTCGCCCTTTAGCATATGGTAACAGTGCTCATCAACCGGAAACGCGCCAGACCTGACATCCTTGACGTATTCCTTCATCCCGTTGGTTATTACCTCTGCGATATTGGCGTACTTTTTCACGAACTTAGGGGTGAAGGCCTGGAACTGGCCGATCAAATCAGAGACAATCAACAGTTGCCCGTCACACTCCGGGCCCGCACCAATGCTCAGGACAGGAATGGAGAGCTTCCTGGTGATGAACGCGGCCACCTCAGGGGGGACCGCCTCCAAGAGTAGCATGTGAGCACCTGCCTCTTCGATGGCCAGGGCGTCTTCGATCACAAGTTGCGCCGAATCAACCGTTCGCCCCTGGGCCTTGTGGCCTCCCAACTGCCCTGAGCTCTGGGGGGTTAAGCCGATATGACCACAGACCACGATGCCGGCATCCAGGATGGCCTTAATTCGACTGATGACCCGTTTGCCTCCTTCCAGCTTGACGGCGTCCACACCTGCTTCCTTGAGAAAGCGCCCGGCGTTCACAACAGAATCTTCGTCGGATTTTTGGTAGCTCATAAAGGGCATATCGCCCATCACAAAGGTGTTGGGAGCACCCCGGCGCACCGCCTCACAATGTACAATGCATTGATCCATGGTCACCGGAACGGTACTCTCGTAGCCGTAAACGCACATACCCAGGGAGTCGCCGACCAGGATCATATCTATCCCGGCTGCCTCTTCGAACTGGGCTGTAGGATAATCGTAACAGGTCAGCCAGGTGATCCTCTCTCCTTCCTTCTTCATGCGAAAGAAATCGTGTATCATCTTCTTAGCCATGATATCTCCTCCATTTGTTTCTCGTTGCTTTTTGGGTATGGTTCACCCTGAAAGACAAGAATGGTGCCTTTCGTCAGCTCAGGGCTCCAGCCGTTTACCTCG
>DATKZQ010000014.1:0-24287 GCA_035527895.1 Desulfatiglandales bacterium | reverse complement strand
TGAACGATGGGAGGCCTGCCCTGGCGCTCAGCTTCCGGAGTGTTGTATGGATACGAGAGTATCTCACATCTCAGTTCTCCTTACTCATGCCTTATGAGCCAGGTCTGGGCCAGGGACAGAGTCAAAAAAAGACATCTCCATGCTCGGCTTAAGATTAATTTCAAAGAGGTAAAGTGTTACTTTTGAGCCATTAAGGGGTGGGGCTTTCTACGCACGAAAGGATGGAAGGAAAACCATGGCAGTTAATTGCTGGATGGAGTCCTAATGATCAAGCTCGTTCTGTCACATTTGATCTGCCCATCCCTTTAATGGTGCCGTACAGGGTGGGCACAAAAAAGGTGGTAAAGAGGGCGGAAATTAAGATACCCCCGATCACCACTCGAGCCATCGGGGCATTGATTTCAGATCCCTCACCGAATCCGAGGGCCATGGGGACAAGAGCAAGCGCCGTGGTACAGGTAGTCATCAGGATCGGACGAAGACGTCTCCTGCCTCCCAGGAGAATCGCCTCTTCCAGTGGAATCCCGCCCTTCCTGAGCTGATTGATACAGTCTATCAAGACGATTCCGTTGTTCACCACAATACCGATCAGGAGGACGCACCCGATAAATACAGGGATGGTCACATTCATCCCCAGAATGAGCATGGCGAGTATAACGCCAATGGCTGCAAATGGCACTGTGAACATGATCACAAAAGGCTCAGACAGGGACTCGAACTGAGAGGCCATTACCATGTAAACCAGAATAATGGCCAAGGCAATGGATTCGATATTGAAAGGGAAGCCAGCTCACCGGCTGCTCCTCCTACAACTCCTACCTCACCATAATCCTCGCATCGACCACCCAGTAACCTTCTCCCCGCGGCATCACTTCTACGGGATTGAAATCCAGCTCCGTTATCTGTGGGCTGTCCTCGATCATGGCTGAAAGCCTGAGCAATAGATCCTCAACAGAAGCGGTATCAGCAGGCGGTGCACCCCTGAACCCCTCAAAGAGCTTTTTCATCTTGATAGAGCTTACCAACTCCTTGGCATCTATATCGGTAAGAGGATGCAGTTTAACGGCCACGGGCTTGCCCGTGGGGCTCCACCATTGTTGATATTTGAGGCAGTATTTTCCATCATACCTGCTTGAAGGTCATTTTGAGCTCGAAAGCGTCGCTGTCACTTCGCCTCTCTATGTCGAAGCCCATCTTTTCAAACAGATGGAGCATGACCGCGTTTTCCCTCAAAACCACGGCGGTGAAGCCCAACAATCCCTGCTTCTTGGCAAGATAAGTGAGGTAGGATAGTAGCACCATCCCTATGCCCATGTTCTGCCATTTATCTTTTACCAAGAATGCTACCTCTGCGGTAAGGGAGTTCTCGTATAGGGAGTACTGCCCCAACCCTAGTACCTCCTCCTTCTTATCCTGTTTATTGATCGCAAGGATAACCATTTCCTTTGTATAGTCGATTACTACGTATTCTTGAAGACGTTCGTGATGCATGTCCATTCGTCTGGATATGAATCTTCGGTAAAGGCTTTTGTCTGAAAGGGAATAGAAGAATTCTTTGAGCAGTGGCTCATCCTTTATATTTACAGGTCTCAAAAGGAGCTCAAGGCCACTTTCAGTGGTTTTGTATATTTCCAGCTCCTCTGGATACTGTCCCTTCTTTTCAGGTATAAATGCCTGGTCCTTGTAGATCAGATTGAATCCCTTTGCCTCTTCTATGAGCCAGGGCCTGAACTTCGGATGCGCAATGGAGATGAGTTCCATTGCTCGCTCCCTTATATTCTTTCCATGGAGATAGGCAATACCGTATTCAGTAACAACATAGTGGATATCTCCTCTGGTCAAGGTCACTCCCGCACCCTCGGACACGAAGGGCACGATCCGGGATATTGTTTCATTTTCTGCTGTGGACTGAAGAGTTAAGATGGTTTTCCCTCTGGCTGATAGCAATGCCCCTCGCATGAAGTCCGCCTGACCCCCTATGCCGCTGTAAAACGTCTTACCGATGGACTCGGCAGTGGCTTGTCCGGTAAGGTCTATCTGGAGGGCGCTATTGATGGCCGTCATGTTCCTGTTTTGTGCAATAATAAGGGGATTGTTTGTATAGTCAACCTGCCTAAACTCAATGCATGGGTTGTCGTGGATATACTGGTAGGTCTTTTTTCTGCCCATGCAGAAGGTGGCTATCGTCTTTCCCCGATCTATAGTCTTTTTTGTATTGTCAATCACTCCTTTTTTCATTAGATCCACGATGCCGTCTGATAAAAGCTCGGTGTGTACCCCGAGATTCTTCTTGTGAGTCAGGTTTGAGAGGATCGCATTAGGGATACTTCCATACCCCACCTGGATCGTGTCTCCATCTTCAACGATGCGGGCAACATACTTCCCTATAAGCTGGGCTATCTCATCGGATACCTTATCTTCATACTCCAGCAATGGCTCCTCATAGGGAACTACAAAGTCCACATCCTTTATATGCAAAAAGGTATCCCCGTGTATCCGGGGCATGTTAGGGTTTGTCTGGGTTATTACCAACGAGGCATTCTCGACCGCTGCCTTGCTGATGTCCACGCTTACCCCCAGGCTCATATAGCCGTTATTGTCCGGTGGAGAGGTTTGGATAAGGGCCACATCTATGGGCACGATCCTGCGGTGGAACAAATCCGGAGCCTGTGATAAAAAAAGCGGTGAGTAATCAGCAAGCCCATTGTTTATGGCATCTCTGGTGTTATCCCCAATAAAAAAGGAGTTGTGTCTGAAATTGCTTTTGAATCTTTGATTGGTATACGGGGCAATGCCAAGTGTCCACACGTGGAGAATCTCCGCATCAAAGAAACCTTTAGGATGGGATTCCACATACTTTATGAGGGCCCGAACAAGGTATTGCGGCTCTCCGCAGGCTGTGCCTATAAATATGCGATTACCCCGATGGATGTTATGAAACACCCTTTCTTCAGAGACGAATTTATCGGGATATAGTTTCTTCCACTTTGTATAATTTAAGGTTTTGTCCATTGGTTCCACCTTAACTTTGGTAATCCTTAACAGAAATATAGTCTGTTGTAGTATGCCAGATTGCTTCAATATATTTACAAATGAGCAAAAAGTTGAAAATGCCTCCTCCTTTCCGTGTGAAAGGGTTAGAAGGGTGGGAAATCTGACTTTTCACGAAGTTATCATAGATCTTGTTACAGGTAATAAATGACTGCTTTATCGCTTCTCCTTGACTTTTGTGGGGACAATCTTGGTTATCTCCCCGGCTTCTATCATTGCTTTGACCTGTTCTTTTAGCTTGAACTTCTTGACCTTACCCCGTCCAGAGATTGGGAGCGCATCGAGCGTAGCAACATACCTTGGTACCGAAGCAGATGAAATTACACCATAGCAGTAGTCAACAATTTCCTGGGGGTCTACGTTATTTCCCTCTAATGGGATGACTACTGCAGCCACCACTTCGCCAAGTTCTGGGTCATTGACCCCTATTACAGAAACTTCCTCCACCTTGGGGTGAGTAATCAGGTGTTCTTCGATGATGCGAGGGAAGACGTTTAGCCCTCCCACTATGACCATATCCTTAGCCCTCCCTGTAATATAGTAATAGCCAAATTCATCTACCTTTCCTAAATCACCGGTGTGCAGCCAGCCGTCCATTACAGTCTTTTTGGTCTCTTCCGGTTGCTTAAAGTATCCGTAGCGCATAACACAGTAGCCCTTGCATACAATTTCACCTTGCTGCCCTACAGGGAGCAGTTCATGGGATTCTGTATCCAGGATGTGCACGTCTATGCCAGGTAGCGGTTTTCCTATAGTGGTCGCCATAGTCTCTGGGCTGTCGCTTAAGGAAGTCATAGTGATTACTGGGCTGGCCTCAGTCTGGCCATAGCCAATGAGTACTTTGCATTTCATCTCCTCAAGAACACCTTTAACTGTATCTATGGGGCACGGTGCACCTGCCATGATACCAGTTCGTAGGGTATCCAACGAAAAACTTCCCTTGCGGAATTCTTGGAGTTCGCGGATAAACGTTGTCGGGACCCCAGGGTGTATTGTGACACCGTACTTGTCGATCATCTCCAGGGCCTGATTCGGTTTATAGTCGAGCATTGGTGTCTGGGCAGCCCCGCGTAACACAGATAGGGTAAGAACCAATGTGTTGCCGAAGGAGTGGGAATATGGAATGGGTACAAGGATGTTGTCCTCTTCTGTGGCATCCAGCTGAGAGCCAACGTCCCATGCATTTCGGATCATGTTGTAATGGCTTAGAACCACGCCCTTGGGCCTGCCGGTGGTCCCTGAGGTGTAAAGGATAAACTCCATGTCGTGTTCTCCGATCTCTTTAGCGATCTCGTTCATTTCCTCATCGCTTATATTGGAGCCATCTTCAACCAGCTCTTCCCAGGATGTAAGCCATTCCCTATTCGCATTGCCAAGGATAACCACACCTTGTAGGCCCCGTAATCTTGCTCTGGTTTCCTCTACCATGGCTGGGAAGTCTACATTAAGCATAGCCTCTGATATAACCAGAGCTCTTGCGCCACTGTGGTGAAGTATATACTCGGCCTCACCTGGCCTGTACCAGTAGTCAAGAGGCACAATTACCGCGCCAGCCTTGGATATACCGAACCAAGCTACTACCCACTCTGGATGGTTGTGCATCCAGAGGCCTACTCGATCACCTTTCTGTATCCCTCTTGCCACAATTCCCTTGGCGAATGCCCCAGAAAGTTCCTCCAATTCCTTGAAGGTGATCTTTTTATCCTTCCAGTATATGGCCGTTCGATCCGGCCATCGTCTCGCGGCATACCTTATAACGCCCCCCATTGTTCTTTGCTCTAAATCGTGATACATGTAAGTAACCCTCTCGTACTAAAATGTTAACTGACTTCTGCTATTTCCAATAAAATGACAAGAGCTCCTCTTTCTTTGGTAGAACTGCAAGCTAACTAAGAATTTAGCCAAACCGTCTGGTTATTTACAAGAGCATTTTTACCTTTCTTAAGATTCTTTAGGCTTTTTTCTTACTGGGGATTATCAAGACGGGTATTGGGCTCCGCCTGAGGACTTTTTCCGCAACACTTCCGAAAAAGACATGCTCCATTCCCGTCCTCCCATGGGTGCCCATCACTATGAGATCGACCTGCTCCTTCTTGGCAAACTCGAGTATTTCCTCGCCTTCCCTGCCCGATTTGGTGACGATTTCAAAGGAAACCCCCGCCGCTATCTTGCTTACATAGCGCTCTCGGTAATTCGTATCCAGATATTCCTGGATGCCTCGCTGTATTTTTTCCGCGGTCTCTGCGTCCACAAAACCTGCGGCGTATGCCTGATGGGGGTTATCAGGTATTACATGGAGTATATAGAGAAGCCCCTCGTCTCGTTGAGCAATACCATAGGCATACTCAAATGCATGATCGGCATTTTCCGAAAAATCGGTACAGAAGAGTACCTTTCTGTATTTCGGGTATTCTCTCATTTTCGTCCTCCTTTCGCTATCGCATCGATTTCACATTTGACGGATACGGTATCATTGGTTGAGAGCGTATACGGTTTACGGAATAACCATACTTCCCATTTCTTCCTGACTTTTTGTGACATTACCTTCTCGCTCAGCTCCTACCCCGCATAACTAATATGGAAACCCGAGGATTCGAGCTCTTTGGCGATAGGTTCGGTATCTTTTCTCTCCAATCGTAAGGCTATAAAGGCCTCTCCATCGCCAGTACCGTTAAAGGTTACCAAACTCCGCACGTTAGTTTTATTCTGATCCAGGATCTTCAGAATCTTCTGCATGTTCCCGCTCATATGCGGGATCTTTATCTCTACGTGAGTACCTTTTTCAGTCACGCCCAAGGCCTCTGTCATAAGCCTTACAATATCAGACTCGGTGACCACACCGACAAGCCTACCGTCCTCAACCACCGGAAATACACCATAGCCCTTTTCCTGGCCCATTCGCAGGGCCTCTTCGACCGGCGTGTCCGGAGAGATGGTGCAGGGATTCTTGACCATTATTTCTTTGACGGTCAGCTTATCCAGGAGATAATTCAACTCCCACTTGCTGAGAGACGTAGCTGGAGAGGGTGCTACCTCGAGGAGCTTGTGTTTTGTCACAAGGCCTACGAGCTTATCCCGCTTCATGACCGGTAGCCGCCTGATCCTATGGGCCTCCATTATTCTTTGAGCATCTATGAGCGAGGTCTTTTCATTAACCGTTACCACATTGGTTGTCATGATATCTTTTGTTCTCATTTTTCGCTCCTTTCTTACTATGATCTCTAAAACATGATTCGAGTACTTGTTTCTCCCATGTGGCCTTCAAAGGTCCAATGTGCTAGCCTTTGTTAGTAAAGATAAGCAATCAGCGGTCACGATTAAATCGGGTAAACCCTGTATTTTCACCTCATCAGTGATGTATTTCACGCCCGAACTGCCTTCGAGAAGTAACTAGAGAGGACCGTTGTCCGTCTTCAGTACTCGCTATGAGCTGCTATTAGAAAGCGCTGTCTCGTCCAGTCTTACCCTCCCACTCAAAGCCCAGCTGCCCCAAGATGCTCTCCACCGTAGTGATCAGCTCATCTCTACTGGATGAGCCCTTGGCGACGAGGTAGTTGGCCCCGTAGTGGTAGGCGGCCTTGCGGTACTCGGGCAGATCGTAGGCGGTCAGGATGATAATGATGACCTTCTTGTGCTCCTGCTTGATGTGTCTGGTGAGCTCAAGGCCGTTTTCCCCCGGGAGCTTGATGTCCATGAAGATCAGATCGGGGCAGCAGGCGGCTATCTTTTCTTTTGCCTCCGTGCCCTCCCCTGCCTCATCAATGGACATGAAGGGAAAGTGTCGATGGATCATCTCCCTCAGTGAGTGGCGAAAGATGGCATTGTCTTCAACAATGAGTGTCCGGAACATGGCAGTATCCTTCATTACCGGTTGTGTGGTTCTATGGTTGGTGTCTGTGCCTCGTGAGAGTCTGTCTACTCTCGGCTTTACTTTATGATCGGGGATCGTTATAGTAAATACGGTCCACACTGTATATAGGCGGCTTTGATACTGTATTTTTATCGAAGGGGCAGGAAGGTATATGGCAGGAAAACACCGCGTTGTCATCGCAGAGGATCATACGATCCTCAGGGAAGGCCTGCGGGCCCTTTTGGCCTCCAGTTCCGAGTTTGAGATCGTGGGGGAGGCGGAAGACGGCCGGGCTGCGATCCAGCGCGTACAATCGCTGAAGCCCGATCTGGTTTTGATGGATCTGTCCATGCCCCGGATGAGCGGCCTGGATGCCATTCGAGAGATCAAACGGGAGTTTCCCGAAACCAAGATCGTGGCCCTCACGGTCCACAAGACCGAGGAGTATGTGCTGGCCACCCTTCAGGCCGGTGCCGACGGCTACGTGCTCAAGGATACCACCCACACCGAACTGCTCATGGCACTCAACAGTGTGATCAGGGGAAAGCGGTATTTGAGCCCGGGGATCTCGGAGACGGTAATCGAGGGGTATCTGGCGGGTAAAAAGACGCTCAAGCCCCAGTCGGCATGGGATACCCTCACCCACCGGGAGCGGGAGATCCTCAAACTGATTGCCGAAGGCTATAAGAATAAACAGATTGCCGAGTATCTGTGCATCAGTATCAAGACCGTGGAGACACACCGGGCGAGCCTCATGAAAAAGCTGGACCTGCACAATGCCTCTGCCTTGACCGCCTATGCCATGGAGCGGGGATTGGTGACCAGATAGGCCTTACGGGGTGGGCCACGATGCCCGAATGAGGGTGCCTGCGCGGGGGAGGGATTCCACGGAAAAAGACCCGCCTGAATAGTCGACACGCTCTTTCATGCTGGCAAGACCTAAACCTCTCTTTGCACGCTCGGCACTCCGCGCAACTTCCAGGTCAAAACCGCGCCCGTTATCCTTGATGGTCAACTCTATACGGCTGTCGTGTTTCCTCAGGCTAAGGTGCACCAGGTCCGCCTCGCTATGCTTGCCAATATTGTTCAACGCCTCCTGCATCACCCTGTAAATAACGATCTTCAGGAGGTCCGGTACCTCTTGCTCATCGACGTCGATCTGCTTTTCGATCCTGATACCGGAGTATATTGCCTGAAACTCACGGCAAAACCAGGAGATGGTGGCCAAAATCCCCAGATCGTCTAGGATGGACGGGTGCAAATCCATACAGATGCGCCGTACTTCTTCAACGCCGTTTTGAACTACCGGAATAAGCGCCTTCAGTGTCTTTCCTCCAGGCGTATCAACGCCTTCGCCCAGTTGATGCAATACATCCTCCACGCCAAACTTGATTGCGCTCAGGATCTGTCCGAGGTCGTCATGGAGCTCCTGGGCGATTCGCTTTCTCTCGTTTTCCTGGGCACTCATGAGCTGGGTGGAGAGAAACCGGAGCTGTTCTTCAGATTTCCGTAAGGCTTCCTCATTCTGTTTCCGCTCGGTGATATCAAGGAAAGATCCAACGCTCTTCTTGGTCTCTGGAAACACGGCGAAGGTTGCGAAGATCTCTTTTGTAACGCCTCTCTTATCGATGAACTTAAATTCATAGTTCCTTGGAGCAGCACCCGGGTCAATCCTTCGCGCCGTGTGATATTCCAGCATACGTTCCAGATCATCCTTCCGCGCAACAAATTCCGTCCACCGTTTCTTGCCCTCCACCTCACGTTTCGAGAAGCCTGAAAGCTTTTCAAATTCCCTATTTGCCAGGGATATGGTTGTATCCTCCTCAATAATGACGGTGGCGGTGCCGGTTGCCTCGAAGATGGTTCGGTATTCATCCTCCGACTCCCGCAGGGCCTCCTCTGCCCGCTTGCGCTCCACTTCTGATAGCTCCAATTCAACTATCCGCTGTCGCTGTTCCGCAAGTTCCCTTATGAGCCACTCCTTGGTTTTGCTTTTATCCTTCATGGTCTTTGTGGGGTAAAGCGATGATCCGTTGATCGGCCTTTATTCGCCTTCGCCAGAATACCCTGCAGCTTGTTGCAGGGATTATCAGCCTCCGCCAAGGCTCCTGCTCGACAGGGATGGCGACGCGACTTCGGCGCAATTCCGCTTGATACCCTGCAGTTTACTGCAGCGAGCTTCATCTGAATAATCAGTGATGCCAACAGGTTAAGCCCAGAGGGCGTGAGTATAAGGCAAAGATGGAGGGCTGTCAACGAAAAGGCGTTTGCCCCTCTGATCTCCTTACCTCTGGTCATAGCCGGGTCAGGGCGAATGTAACAGGTCAAACCCAAGCGCTTGACTTTGTCCCTAAAAGAACTATATGAATAGAACAAAAAGCTGAGCTGAGCGGCCACAGAGGCCTTACCATAAGTAGGACGCTACGACTACCAATGAGCGTACGTTCTTTTTGTCCTCCTAAGTAATTTACACCCCCACCCTAACCCTCCCCCTTCAAAGGGGGGAGGGCAGGGGTGGGGGACGAAGCGCCGGGGTCATTTGCTAAGAAGGATGAGGCAAAGTCATTTCTTTTGAGGTCGAAATAGATAAGAAGGAGATCGATCACCAGAAGCAGCGGGCCAAGAAACTGAGGCAGTCTGCATGGTGGCAGAGAAAAGTCTCGAAAGGGATCTGCCACTATTGCGGCCGGCAAGTCGATCCGAAGCAATTAACCATGGACCATATGGTCCCCTTGATACGGGGCGGAAAGAGCACCAAGGGCAATCTCGTGCCTGCCTGCAAGGATTGCAACAACAAGAAAAAATACCTGCTCCCGGTTGAGTGGGATGAATACCTGAGAGAACTCGCGCACAAAGAACCCTAGAATATCAAGAATCAGTAAACGATTTCACAGAGGTGACAATGGAAACGATAATCAGAGTAGACATGAAGCACTTGAAGATAAGAACCGAAAAATCTCCGAAGGACTTTACGTTGCTCGGAGGAAGGGGATTAAGTGCCAGAATCTTGAACAAGGAGGTTCCACCACTTGCCCATCCGTTGGGCCATGAAAACAAGCTCGTGGTGGCACCGGGGCTCCTCGCCGGAACCATGGCCCCATCCTTCGGGAGGATCTCTTTTGGTGCAAAGAGCCCCTTGACTTATACCATCAAGGAGACAAACGCCGGCGGTACTGCAGCACAAAAACTGGACCGCCTCGGAATCAAGGCACTTGTTCTTGAGGGAAAACCCGAGAACAATCAAATCTACTGCCTCTACCTCGATGCCAAGGGCGCACAGCTCATCTCCTCGCCTGAACTCGAGGGCAAGAAGAACTACGAGCTGGCTCAGATCCTCCGAGAGAAATACGGCAAAGATATGGGGATCATTTCCATAGGGCCGGCCGGCGAAGCAAGGATGTCCGCAGCCAGCATTGCCGTCACCGACCAGGACGGGCGACCCTGTCGCCACGCCGGAAGGGGTGGTCTCGGTGCCGTTATGGGGTCAAAGGGCATTAAGGCCATCGTCATAAACGCGGAGGGCACTAAGCCTATAGAACCTGCTGACAAAAAGGGCTTCACTGAGACGATAAAGGATTTGGTCGAAATGCTCAAACAGGACAAGGGCGTCGAGGGTTTCTCAAAACATGGAACACCCGGGGGCATCCAGTTTTTGAGCGATCTGGGGAGCATGCCCAGCTGGAACTACCATGGCGGTCCCGTGAAGGGCATAGAAAACCTCTATGGAGACACCATCGCCGAGGTCAACAAGCGCAGAGGCGGCGCAATGCACGGCTGCATGCCGGGGTGTGTCGTGAGGTGCTCCATCGTGTTCCACGGCGACGATGGCTCCCATCTCACCTCCGCCCTGGAATATGAAACCCTGGCTCTGCTGGGCACTAATCTGGCTATTACCGACCTTGATGCCATTGCTCGAATGGACCGGATGTGTGATGAGCTGGGTATAGACACCATCGAGGCGGGAAGCGCCATTGCACAACTAATGGAGGCCGGGGTCGTGAAGTTCGGCGATGAGCAAAGGGTCCTGGGCATCCTTGAGGAAATCGGAACGGGGGGTCATTTTGGCAGAATAGTCGGCCACGGCACTGCCTTCACCGCCCGCTACCTCGGTCTGGATCGGGTACCCGTTGTCAAGGGCCAGGCCATTCCAGCCCACGATCCCAGGGCCTGCAAGGCGGTAGGGGTTACCTATTCCACCTCACCGATGGGCGCAGACCACACTGCAGGTATAACCTACAAGGACTCGTTGTCAAAAAAGGGCCAGATAAAGAGATCTTATGATGAACAGATACTGAATGCCACCCTCGACACCGTTGGCTATTGCATGCTTGCTGCGCCTTCAAAGGGGGCCCTCATCTATGATGTGATTGCCAACCTCCTGAATGCCCGGTACGGCACCCATTTGAATGGAGAAGACGTCTCCACTATCGGTTTGCGCACCATCGAAGACGAGCTCAGCTTTAATCGTTCAGCAGGGTGGTCCCATGTCCATGACCGGGTGCCCGAATTCATGAAAACCGAAAAGCTGCCACCTCACGACGTGGTTTTCGATGTGCCCCAGGATGAGATAGACGCTCTATTCAAAGATGTCAGTTGATCGGACATCACTCTATTAGAGTGCCTTTCCGCAGTAAGGGCAGAAGGTAAAATCCCGATCAATAGCCCCTCCGCAGGCCGGACAGGTTTTTTTCACCGGTGGTTGCTCAAAATCCATGCGTGGGCCGTGCTCATCGATAACGGCATTGCAGTTTTCGCAGATCAAAAACGGGGTACCCCTCTTGACCGGAAACACGGGGATAAAAAACAGGCTCAGGTAATGATCTACCCGCTTGAGATAAACCCCAACATGCCCACATGACGGGCACGACCTGGGTTGCCGATCAACAGTAACTGTTTTGGGTTGAATCCCGCCAATAAAGAAGAACATCGGTCATAGCGCCTCTAGAGTGTGAGTTTTCTCCTATATTAAATCACTTGTGCCCTATTCATCAATCGATTATTGCTCTAACCCCGTAACCACCTTCGTGATTGAACAGTAATACGGGGAGCACTTCATTGCCTGCATCCACTGAGAATTCTCCTGACTGGTAAGGCCATGAAATTCTTTCTTAAGAGACTGGCCCTGTTGAGTGGGAAGCTGAGAATCCACCTAGCCCCGCTTATCAGCTCAGATATCGGCACTGAGCGCAGTGTTCGTGAATTACTTACTCTATAGGGCTGGCGGGAGGGCGCCGTTCTTTTCGCGACTTGGGTATGGGGGAAACCGCAGCTCCCGACTTGTCGGGGGAATGCGGAGGGGGCAAGCCTGCCCGCCATTGCGAGCCGCTCAGGCGAGGCGGGCGGGACTCCCCCGTAAACAAGTCGCTGAAAAAACCAGCCCGTGAGCCTCGGAACGAAAGAAAGGGTTTCATGGCATGCGCCTATTGCAATACAGACTTCTTTGCACTCCCCGTATTACTATTCAACAGGGCGGGCCGGTGATTCGACCGAGGGCTATCTCAAATCCGTGCAATTTTGTTCTTGCCATCTAGTGTTGATGACTTCGTAAAAAGTCGGAAATGACCATTTTCCGTCATTCCGGCGAAAGCCGGAATCCAGTCTTTTCAGTTAGTTACAGAGGTTCTGGACTCCGGTTTTCACCGGAGTGACGACTTTTTACGAGACCATCAGTGTTGTGTCCCAGAAATTCCTTACATAATCTAGCGAATGTTTTTGCGTCTCCAAAGACTAAATCAAAATCCGAAATCCGAAACAAATTCGAATTCCAAATGACCAAAATCCAAAACATGTTTAGAACATTCGAGATTTGAATTTCCATATTGTCCTTCGACTACGCTCAGGATTGTGAGCTGGTCGAACCATTTCGGATTTAGGCCTGCCCTGGCGCGACATGATGTTAAAAAAATTGCATCTCGGCATGCTGCAGGCTTCTGGGGACATACACTCAGTTCTCTTAAGCCAGGTCTGGGCCAGGGATTTCGTGCTTCGAATTTATCATCTTAAAGACCTGAAAACGGTGATTCGATCTGATTATTTTTGTAAACAATTTTTGATGACTTCGTAAAAAGTCGGAAATGACCATTTTCCGTCATTCCGGCGAAAGCCGGAATCCAGTCTTTTCAGTTAGTTACAGAGGTTCTGGACTCCGGTTTTCACCGGAGTGACGACTTTTTACGAGACCATCATTTTTGAGACATGATACTAGATTGTGAGCAGTCATTGTTCGCGAAATCGCTTTTGTAGTTTTCGCATACCAGTGAGCCAGCGATCGTAGTCTGCGACTTTTCGTTCCATGTAGGCCTGGACTTCGGGATGTGGCAGAATCAGAAACCGCTCTTCTTCTAACGCGGCCATCACCGTGTCGGCCACTTGCTCCGGTTCTAACATGCCGTCAACCGTTGCCACACCGCCCCCAACCGGGGCCATTTCGGTGCGCACGGCCTGAGGACAAAGCACGGAAACCTTAATGCCCTGGTCGCCATAGGTGATGGCAATATTCTCAGCCAGTCCTACTGCGGCATGTTTGGTAACGGAATAAGGAGCCGAGCCAATCTGACTGAGAAGACCCCCCGCCGAGGCCGTGTTCAGAAGGTAACCGCCACCGCGCTCTATCATGCCGGGAATCACCGCCCGTGCTGCATACACATGGGCCAGAACATTAATCTCCCAGATCAGCTGCCAATCCTCGTTCGGTGCCTCCACACCGCCGCCAATCATGATGCCTGCGTTGGAGCAAAACAGGTCAATCGGCCCGATCTTCTCTTCAGTTTGTCTGACTACCTCGATGATTTCCTCTTCCTTGCTGACGTCGCACTTGATAGAGAGCCCGTCGATTTCATCGGCAACCGCCTTTGCGCCTTCCTGGTTTATGTCCACCACGGCAACTCCTTTGGCGCCTTCCTGCGCAAACCTCCGGCATAACGCCCGGCCGATGCCGCTCCCTCCGCCTGTTACAACAATGACTTTGCCCGCAACGTGCATGTTTTTTCACTCCCCTTGATTAATGCCATAAACCATCCCGCTCCAAGGCGGGGTGGTCCTAGCTATGCTGTGCAAATGAGTGGGTTTTACCTTTTTATCTCTCGCCCGCACCCCTTCGACTCTGCTCAGGGTCGCTCGAGCCCGCAGAGTCCTCTGAGTAAAATAACTACGGAATGATTGCTTACCGCTTTATGGGAGAAGGTCTTTAAGGAAAAAAGAATGCATTCTTTTTTCCTTTTAAAACCTTTCCCATACACAATCCCGCGTAGCGTGATTGCACGCCCCTATAGGGGCAAGGTAAGCAATCTCTTTTGTATCATGAGAAAATCTTGGTTCTCTGAGAACTCTGTGTGCTCCGTGAGAGATCAAAGACCTTTTTAGGGTCAAGAGCAAGCCACATAAAATGAATCCGGTTTTCCGAAAGAGAATATAGGGGAGTACGACTTACTGTGTCAAGGATGGATGACTCAAACCCGATAATGTCTGAAACAAGATGTGGAGATTCATGCTTAAACGGGAAGGCCGATACCTCTCTTCATGTAACAATTATGTATACCGGTTATGCATGCCGCCCGCACTGAAACCCTTTGCCAAGCTCACACCACACGCACGCACCCGGCATGGTCTGTGCTGCCAAAACTTGGGATTCGCACTTTCCGCACAGATATTCCTCTCCGGGCTTCATCGGCCCTTCGCACGGCGTTATTGTCATAGGGCAGAGCATAACGCATGAGCCGCACTGCTTACAAAAGTCAGGACGGACACCGAAAGGGAAGTCGACGCGGCGGTCTTTGCCGCGCCCCACAAAACCTATGGCTTTGGCCTTCCACAGTTCCGCGCACACGCGCACGCAGCGGCCGCAGAGCACGCAGTCACTGTTTCTGAATGGGTAGCGGACTTCCTTCACGCCGCAGAGTACGGCGATATCCTGGATGGCACGGGAATTGGGGGCCTGAGCCACGAGAAGCTCCGCGATGTTGTGCCGCAATTTTCGTATTTTTTCGGTGTTGGTGCGTATAACCATGCCTTCTTGCACGAGCAGGGTGCAGGAGGTAGTGATTTTTGAACGACCCTCCCGGACGTGTTCAACGATGCAGAGACGGCAGGCGCCGAGGTCGGAGAGATAGGGCACATGACACAGGTGTGGAATACAGATGCCGAATTCAATCGCTACATCGAGCACACTTGTGCCTTTCACCGCGCGCACATGGGCGCCGTCAATCGTCACGGTCACGAACTGCTGCATAGCTCACCTCTTTAATTAATTACGACAGCATCAAACTTGCACTCGCTTTGACAGATTCCGCATTTACTGCATGTCTCGGGGTCTATAACATGAACCTGTTTCTTGTTTCCGCTAATCGCCTCACGGGGGCACGCTCGCCTGCAGACTCCACAGCCGTTGCATTTTTCCGGATCGATCGCATATTCGATCATTGCTTTGCACACACCGGCAGGGCATCGCTTTTGGTTGATATGGGCCTCATATTCATCACGGAAATAGCGTAATGTCGAGAGCACCGGATTCGGCGCACTCTTACCCAATGCACAGAGCGAAGTTTCACGTACCGTTTCGGCCAAGTCCTCTAATAGCGTAATCTGTTCAGGCCGGCCGTTGCCTTCGGTAATGTCGGTGATGATCTCGAGCATGCGATCGATGCCCAGACGGCAGGGCACGCACTTGCCGCACGACTCATCCTGGAGGAAGGCAAGGAAGTACTTGGCAACGTCGACCATGCACGTTCCCTCGTCCATCACTACCATGCCACCGGAACCTACCATAGAGCCCGCTTCAGCGAGCGCTTCAAAATCGATGAGAAGATCAAACTTATCTACTGGCAGGCACCCACCGGAAGGACCCCCGGTCTGCACGGCTTTCACCGCGTTCCCGTTATCTGCTCCACCACCGATATCGAACACGACGGTCCGCAACGGCGTACCCATGGCTACTTCGACGAGGCCGGTATTTCTGACTCGACCGGTGAGGGCAAGAATTTTAGTTCCTTTACTATTTTTAGTTCCCTTTGAGGCAAACCAGGAAGCCCCATTCATAATAATTGACGGCACATTGGCCCAGGTCTCCACGTTGTTGAGGGTCGTGGGTTTGTGCCAGAGACCATCCACCACGGTATGGACATCTTTGGGTCGCGGTTCACCGACCTTGCCCTCCAGCGAAGCCATGAGTGCGGTTGACTCGCCGCAGACAAAGGCGCCACCTCCTCTGGCGATTTCTATATCGAACGAGAATTTCGATCCAAAGATGTGCTCTCCTAAAAGCCCCACTTCTCTCGCTTGCTGCACGGCCACTCGGGCATGTTCAACGGCGAGGGGATATTCCTTGCGGACATAGACGTATCCTTGCCGTGCACCAGTAGCCAAAGCTCCGATCATCATCCCTTCGAGCACCAGGTGCGGGTTACCTTCCAAGAGACAGCGGTCCATGTAGGCACCTGGATCGCCTTCATCTGCATTGCAGATAACGTATTTCTCATCACCTGGGGCGGCCCAACAGTCAGCCCATTTCCGACCTGTAGGGAACCCGCCACCCCCACGGCCCCGCAGACCGGAGGCCTTGATTTCCTCAATGATTGCTGCTGGAGGCATCCCGGTGAGGGCCTTTGCCAGTGATCCATACCCGCCAAGAACGATATAACTCTCGATAGAGCAAGGATCAATCAATGGATTCTGTGACAGGAGCTGACGGTCCTGAGCCCGGTAAAAGGGAATTTCCGCCTCGGTGCCAACCTTTTTGCCGGAGACAGGATCGGTATAGAGCAATCGTTCAATAACCTCGCCATTGCTCACCGTTTTGATAACGATATCGTGTGCATCGTCAGGGGTGAGGTGACAGTAGAATATATTGTCCGGCTCAAGCACCATGATGGGTCCCTGCTCACAAAAGCCGTGACAACCGGTAACTCGCACCAGCACACTCTCGTCCAGTCCCTGTCTACCCAGGACCTCCTTGACCGCATCGATCACGGAGATAGAACCTGATGCCCGGCACCCAGTTCCGCCGCAGAACGTGAGGGTCTTGGTGAAGCGCGCGTGTTCAGCGCTCAGTTGCATGCGGAGATCTTCAAGGTCATTGATGTGGTTGAGTCTAGGCATGGGCTATTTTCTCCTCTCCAGTACGACGGGTGAACTCGATTAAGGACCGAAGTTTACCGGGGGTCATGTGATGATAGTACGTACCGTTTATGACGACTGCGGGCCCGAGCGCACAGCAACCAAGGCAATTAACGCGATCAAGGGTGAAAAGGCCATCCTCAGTCGTTTCGCCGGGTTTGATGTTGAGTTCTCCGAGAACCTGGTCGACGAGAAGATCACAGCCTCGAACATGACAGGCAGTACCCATGCAGACTGTGACTACGTATTTCCCTTGGGGTTTGAGCGAAAACGCCTTGTAAAAGTGTGCAGCTCGATACACCTCAATGGGGGGCACTCCCAATTCTCTTGCCGCAGTTTCCATGGCTTCTTGAGGTAGATATCCAAATGTGTTCTGGACATCTTGCAGCACTTCAATGAGCTGATGAGGTTGACTCCGGCGGCCTTCGAGAATTGAATCGATATTGAAATCGGGCATAATGGATTCCTCCGGTAGTGATTCCTGCTTGACAGCCCGTAGATTACTAGGTAAAGAAAGCTGTGAAAATAGGACATAATTGCCCATGCTATGCCTACACTTTATAGGCAAAATTACGCCCAATTGTTGCCTATAAAATGCCAATAACAGGAGAATGTGACATGTCTCGAAAACAGCATCCGGTGACCCAGAATGGTACCTCAGAATGGCACAGTCCTGCAGAGGGATTGCCCTTCCTCTGGCGAATTCCCCAGAACTTTGAAACCGAGCCGGCAAAACTCGAAATCGCTCTCCGTGAACGCATTAAGGAATTGAACTGCTTGTACGGGATCGCCGGGCTCGCCGAGCGCCACGGGGATTCCATAGATGAGGTTCTGCGAGCCCTTGTCGATTTTTTGCCCCACTCGTGGCAATATCCCGAGGTCACCTGTGCGCGGATAGAGTTTGCCGGGAAGGTTTACAAGAGCACCAATTTCAAAGTCACCAAGTGGCGACAGTCCTCGCAGATTTTCATGTATAACGAGCCGGCAGGTGAAGTGGCGGTGTTTTACCTCAAAGAGTGCCCGCCGGCGGATGAAGGACCATTTCTCAGGGAAGAGCGAGCTTTGCTCGATGCGGTGGCCGAGCGCATCGGGGCCATTGCCATGAGGATTGCCGCTGAGCAGGAGTTGCTGGAAACCAACAAGCAGCTGATGGTGGAACAGACCGCGTTACAGGAGACGAACACCGCATTACGAGCGGTTCTGGCTAGAATCGAGGAAGAGAAACAAGAGATTCACAGAAATGTGCAGGCAAATGCCGAGAAGATTCTCATGCCCATTTTGCACGCACTGGAACTGGGGCTGCCTAAGATTCAGAGGAAGTATGTAGAACTGCTGAAAACCAACCTCGAAGAACTCACCTCACCTTTCATCAACACGTTCTCCCAGAAATATCACTCATTAACACCAACGGAGGTGAAAATCTGCAACATGATCCGCAATGGGTTGCAGGCAAAGGAAATCGCGCAGCTTTGCGGTATCTCCTGGGCTACAGTCAACCGGCACCGGGAACATGTCCGCCGAAAGCTTGGCATCACCAACAGTAAGCGCAACCTTGTAACCTACTTGCAATCGAGCATGTCAGGAGAAAGCACAGAAGAGCCGTTGCGTCGGGATCAAAGCAGTTCTCGAGGTAAGCGGAGGTTACCATGATCGAAGCTCAGGATGGCTTACTTTGAGAAATGAAAAATGCACAAGAATGCGATCGGGGTGTGCACGGTAACTAGGCCCTTTCTCAATGCATGTTGAAATGAACCACCCTGCAGCCCCGATTTGTCGGGATCTACTCTTCGCTTCGACAAGCTGCAGGGTATCCAATGTCAAAGTCCCCTCCCTTAATGGGAGGGGATAAAGGGGAGGGTGACCAAACATTTTGTCACCCCCACCTAACCTCCCCCATCAAGGGGGAGGCACTATGTGGTAAGCCTGCAGCAATCTGCAGGGAATTATCAAGTTAAACAATCCCGGTGGTTGGGAGTTAGCCCAAGAGGTCCATCATCTTCACCATAAGTGCGGTTTCAAGGTAATCGAAGTTCAAGGGTTTGGTAATGTAGTCACATGCCCCTAATGCAATGGCTCTCTTGCCCAGCTCCTCGTCGGCAATGGCTGTTACCATAATAACTCCGACCCTGGGATCGATTTTTCGTATCTCTTTCAGGGTGTCTATGCCGCCCATCCCGGGCATCATAATGTCGAGCAGTACGATATGGGGCCTGATCTCTTTTACTTTGGCTATGGCAGCTCTCCCGTCAGGTGCCGTGTAAACGTCATAACCCTTTCGATTCAAAAACTCCTTGAGGAGATTACGTATTGTAATCTCGTCGTCGACCACCAGGATTTTTTTCATCGTTTTCAACGCATATTCTGTAGCGATGATCGCACTATCCTCTTTCTCCGGCAAAATAAGAGTTGCCATGGCTAAAATCGCAGATCTCCCTCAAGTATAGCCATACGTGCCGCAACTCAGGTCTCGTTATTGTCTCTTTGATCCAAGATCTGCCGAATAGTCTGGCTGATCTCGCGCATGAGAATTGGCTTCATGATCAGTTTCTTTATACCCAGAGCCGTGGCCTTCTCATCCGAGATCATCTCGCTATATCCCGTACAAAGGACAATGGGAATATCGGGCCGTATCCGGATAAGTTCTCTGGCCAGCATTTCCCCTGTCATATTGGGCATGGTCTGATCGGACACGACAAGATCGAATTTCTCCGGTTGGTTCCGAAAAGCTTCGAGGGCCTCGATGCTGCTTGTTCTGGCAACGACTCGATAGCCCAGGTGCTCGAGCAACTGTACTCCGATGTCAACCAAAGCCTTCTCGTCATCAACAAAAAGGATTCGTTCATTACCTGAGGGAAAGGGGCTAAGGGCTCGCGCTTCCGGTGTCACCTCGCTCGTAATTCTCGGAAAGAACACATGAATGGCAGTCCCCTCACCCAGTTTGCTATCAACAGTGATGCTTCCGCCAGTGCTTTCAACGATCCCATGTACCACCGCAAGCCCCATACCGGTACCCTGGTCTGGCTCACTGGTGCTAAAATAGGGATCAAAAATCCGTTCTATGATCTCAGGTGCTATACCCGAGCCTGTATCCCTCACGGTGAGTCTTACATGCGCTCCGGGTTTCAAACCGGGATTTGAGGCTGCGGCTTCTGAATCAAGATCTGCGTGTTCAAGGCTGACCTCCAGCACACCTCCCTTCTCCCGCATGGCCTGGGCTGCATTGGTGCAGAGATTGATTAAAACCTGATGAATTTGCGTAGGATTAGCTAAGACTGTGTCCGACTCGCTCCCAAGGTTCTGCCGGATCTCAATGGTGGTAGGCAGGGAGGCCCTCAATAGCTTGAGCGCCTCTTTGATAATGGTGCTGATCCGCAGAGGCTTTTTTTCATCCGCACTCTGACGGCTGAAAGCAAGGATCTGTTGTACGAGGTCTTTGGCGCGGATTCCGGCTTCATATATTGCTTCCAGGCTGGCTTGCGCCTTGCTGTCCTCGGGCAGGTCATACCGTAATAATTCAGTGTATCCGATAATTGCCGTGAGAATATTGTTGAAGTCGTGTGCAATGCCACCGGCAAGGGTGCCGATGGCCTCCATCCTTTGAGCTCGCTGAAGTTGGGCCTTCAGCTTCTTTTTTTCCTCCTCCGCCCTCCTGTGCTCGGCAATCTCTTGCTGAAGTTGATGACTTACGCTGGTCAGTTCCCCGGTGCGCTCTTGAAGATCTCTCACATGTTTCCCAATTTCAGAAGGAAGCTTCGCGTTCTCTGAGCAGTTGCTTACGATTACAGAATTAGTATCCGCTGCACGCTGTGCCTGCCTTCGGGCAAAGCACGATATAGAAACAATCTTACTTATCTATCGGATCAATTGGACGGAGATCAATAGGCATATATACTGCTTTTTATATAGGTAGAACTACTTAGCAGGCAGATCTTGGAAGGCTTATAGGGAAGTATCTCAAGCGGTCAGCGAGGTATACCCCTTAAGGATGGCATATTTTACTAATTCGGCGGTCGTACTCAGGTTGAGTTTTCTCGTGATGTTGGCTCGATGGTTCTCCACGGTCCGTATGCTTATGAACAGAAGCTCCCCAATCTCTCTGCCCGACTTTCCTTCTGCAATCAACTTTATGACCTCTCTTTCCCGTGTGGTCAGAGGTTGCGAAGGGAACTCCCCACTCCCCTTGTACATATGTGAAATATCTTCTGCCATCTCACCGGCAAGGAGGCGGGTTACGTAGAAACCTCCCTTGCGAATCGTTTTTACGGCGGAAAAAAGCTCCACATCCGAGTCTTCTTTCAGCAGGTAGCCTTGAGCCCCCGCAGCCATGGCATCGTACAGATATTCCTTTCTTCTGTGCATGGTCAGGATTATGACTTTCACATCAGGATAGAGGCTCCTGATCTCTCGAGTGGCTTCGATACCCCGGATGTTCGGCATCGAAATATCAAGCAAAACCATGTCTGCTTCAAGCTTCTTCAATAGTTCGAGGAGTTTGAACCCATCGTTCGCTTCTCCAACGACTTCCAGTCCTTCAGTCTCTTCGATAATCCGCTTGATCCCCTGGCGGAACATAACGTGATCGTCGGCTAAAACAATCCGATACGGCAGCATTAAGACATCCCTCCTTTAGTTATTGGAATCGTGAAGCTCACCGTGGTACCTTTCCTTTCTTTACTCCGCAGGTCGAGGTTTGCCCCCAGCATATGCACTCGCTCCTCCATTGCAGCCAAGCCCATACCCTTTTCGAACGATTGCATTTCCTTCACCTGATCTACGTCAAATCCTTTTCCATTATCTTCTAAAAGGAAATAGACGCGACTATCCTTCTTTTTAACCACAAAAGAGACATGGCTTGCATCTGCGTGCTTGCTGATATTTGTCAAGGTCTCCTGAAAAATCCTGTACAAGTTCGTTTGTGCCTCTTGGGAAAATAGGTGATCGATATCCCCTATGTCAAGCGATGTATGCATTGAGTGCCGTTTGCCGAAATCTTCAATGAGCCACCGGAGCGCCGAAGAAAGCCCAAGGTCTTCAAGGGTTGAGGGGCTTAAGTCTCTTGAAAGCCGGCGAACATTATCGATGATCTGGTCTACATACTGGTTTGTATCTTCGCACTCAGTGTGCAACAATGCCTGGTCTTCATGCAATTTCTTGCGAATAGATCTGATCCGGTGTTTCAAGAGGGCAAGAGCCTGCCCTAATTCATCGTGTAGCTCTATTGAAAGCCGCTTTCGCTCTTTTTCCTGGGCTTTCAGAAGTTGAGAAGACAGGGATCGAAGCTTCTTCTCAGAATCCCGCAATGCCTCCTCTCTTTTGGCCAAGGATTCAGACATATCGTTGAATGCCTTTCCGAGCTTCCCTATTTCATCCCGCGTTTCAACAGGTACCGGTTGGAATACCCCCCGGCTTTCAAGGGCTCTAACGCCGTCGGTCAGTCTACTGAGAGGTCTTGTAACCCCCTTTACCAGGAAATAGGTAACTCCGGAACCAAGCAACAGAAAGGTAATCCCTATCAGGATACCCTTGAATAAGAGGCCATCAAGCTGCTTACGAAGACCTCCCTTGTCAACCATTACCCCTATGAATCCGATTACACGGGTACTCCTTTGCGGTGGATTGACATCGAGAAATAGAGACTCTACTGTAGAATAGGCCGCACCTGCGGAAACCGGCGACCAGAATTGCACTGTATCTTTACCTTCGAAGTAGGCCGGAACTCTGGACTCCCTGACCCTTAGCGGTATTTCATTCCCTTCTCTCTCGGCTCCTTTTGTTGATTCCTTCGGGTTTTTAATCCCGGGCCCCTCCTCCTTTCTCAAGACGTCCCCTCGCAGGTTGAAGATTGAAACCTCCAACACCCCCTCCTGACTGAGGATTCCCTCAATTGGATCTTTGAGCAGGTTTTCATTCTCGGAGAAAACACCTATTCTCGAGCTGAAGGCCAGAACCCGTGCCAGTAACTGCCCCTTATTGATGAGAGCATCTCTCAGGGACTGACGCTGGTGATCAATGAAAAAGACGGTGAAGGAAAAAGAGATGATTATTATGAAAACAGCAAATAGAGCAAAGAGCTTAACACCGAATTTCTCATTAAGGCTCTTCAAGAAACGTGCATTCATTATTTCCGCTCAGTTAACCATCCGGGCTTCTCTTATGATCTTTTGGCCGCTACCGATTCCCGATTGCATTGCCATATCCACAGTAATTCCTAGCTTCCGTGCCACCATCAGATTTGTCGATACAACCAACCTCCTCGCACCAACGTGCTGTACACTCTTCACGTCAACTCCTGATACTATCCTATTTGCGATTTCTCCTGCCTGACGCCCCATATCAAAGGCGTCGATGCCGGTGGACATGAATGCCCCCAGCTCAACGTATTTCTCTGAAAAGGCCAGGAGGGGAATGGCATTTTCCAAGGAGAAAAGGAGCAAGAACTCAACCGTCTGGGGAGTGATAACCGTTATATCGGGTAGCATCCAGAAGGCATCTATCTTTCCTCTCATATCCATTATGAGTGAGGGGGCGTCCTTGGGGCTATTAATCTCCCTTGCTACTAGGGTAACACCAATTCCCAGGGCGGCCACTTGTGCCTCTCTCACAAAGCGGCCTGTCCTGTCCGGATCATGCAGTAGACCGACGGTTTTTACGTGAGGTAAGGCACGCAAGAGCGCTGTCAACTGCTGTTTCGGGGGTATGTTCATGCTGACACCCCTTATATTCTCTTCTCCGGAGAGCCTGGACTGAGGGTTCAGCACCATGGTATACACGATTGGTATGCTTTTAATCCTTTTTGCCATTGAGAGGGCGTCGCCCCCTATTGCAAGGATCATTTCAGGACCACTGTCTTTGATGTTTCTCATGGCATCGGCACGCCCCAATTCGGAGAGAACAACCCTTCTCATTCTAACATCGCAGATACTCCGAAAACCCTTAATTGCCTCCTCGTAAGGGCTCACCCTGATGCTCTGGACGACAACGATTTCGGGCTCGGCTTCGGATATGCCGGGAAAGAGAAACAACAAAAACAAGATCGGAAAGAGCCTTCTTTTCACCACACAATTATTAAACATCTCGGTACCCCCAAAATTCATTAATCTTGAAGGACAGTCCAGAAAATAAGTTTGATGAGCTCGTGGAGCCCCACGCGCAAGCGCGTGGCACCTCCACATTCTTCGGCGGAACCCGCCGAAGCATATCCGCCTTCGTCCCAATAGGACTATGGCGGATTACCCTGCCTAGCATTCATCCACGGGCAAGCCCGTGGCTTTCTGCG
>DATKZQ010000013.1:0-4481 GCA_035527895.1 Desulfatiglandales bacterium | reverse complement strand
TCTCGTTTCAACTATTTCGTGAAGCTCATCCTGATACATATAGTCGGCAAATGGAGTGTTCTTCATCTCATCAATGGTATACCCAGCTATTTCTATCAAAGGCTGTGGACCTTATTTAAGGAGGATGCTCCGTATGACGACAATAGTCTCATTGGCCCTCTTGTTTCGCACCAGTATAATTAATTGAAGGAACTACATCAAGCAAAAGAAGATTGACCTTCACTTATAAAACTGGATAATATTATAATTACGGTTGAGATTTTCGAAAAAACCAGATATCGCCTTTTATCGAAATTCACATATAGTAAAATCAATTACTTATAAGGCCCAAAATCATTGTGTTAGGGTTTTTTGATAAATCTCAGGTATGTTCTTTAAATAAATCCAAAACTTTAATCATAGTGAAGATGGCGAAGATGAGGTCAGTCTGTAATAATGTGATACAGCTAAGAAAGGAAATAAAAATATCGAGGTGATATTAGGCGCTATGTTCACACAGGCGGCCGCCCTGTGCTCGAGGAGCGCCTGGCCTACCTTGCGTGCCTCTTCACCTGTACCTGCGGTGATAAAGACGACCACATTTCCATCATGTTCTATCGGATCCTACCCTCCTGGTATGGGTGTAGAGGTTCATCCGCCCCTCCCTGACGAAACCGATAAGGGTGATACCCAGATCTGCTGCTAGCTCGACCCCTCTATTGGTGGGGGCGGATTTAGAGATAAGTATGGGAATATTCCTCTTCACCACCTTGTTCACGATCTCCGAGGACACCCTTCCGCTGGTGATCACTATATGGTCATCGGTGGGTAGTGCCTTCAAGAGACATTCCCCAAACACCTTATCGATCGAGTTGTGCCTGCCAATGTCCTCGCTGAACACAAGGATATGCTGTGTATCACACAATGCGGCACTATGAACCCCGCCCGTGGCCTCAAATACCTCAGATCGATGAACGAACTCCTCGATGAGGCTGAAAATCTCAACCGGTGTTATGGTAAGTGTGGATTCTACCTTGTGGTGATCAAGGGAGGGTGGGGAGATTCCTCTGCCCCCGCTTGAACCGATGAGCCTCTTAGACTCCCCATCCTTAGCTGTATTTGCGTGTTCTGCAGTCGCTATCTCTATTACGCCCTGGTTTTCATCGAGCACTATCTCCTTGAGGTCCTCTTTTCCATTTATAAGGCCCTCGGAGCAGAGGAAGCCAATGGCGAGATATTCCAGCTTTTCCGGGGAGCAAAGGAGCGTCACCAGCTCTTTCGTGTCCAGGTGGACGGTAAGGGCATGTTCAGCCGCCACCGTATCTTTGATGCTCTTTGGCTTTCCCTTGCCGTCCTTGTATATGCGAACAATGGGTACGTTATCCAACATTTCTAACCCTTATCGTGTCTCCCTCACTGATAATCCCACCATGGATTACCCTGGCAAATACCCCTTCTTTGGGCATGATGCACGTTCCTACCTGGTGAAAGATGGCGCACTTGGTGTGACATTTTTTTCCAATCTGGGTGAGCCTTTATCCGGGTATTGGGTGCCCTAGTTGACAGCTGCACGATCAGAAATTAACAACAAGTGTGACTGCCAGGATAGTATCGGTTTTTTTCAGCGTTGCAGGAACCGGTTCATGATCATGCTTGATCTCATAGCTCGTCTTCAGAGAGAGGTAGTCGCTCAATGCAGATATCAGCGCTGTCACCGAATTCATATTGTAGTTGTCGCTATCCTCGAAATCGTATAGGAACTCGAGGGACTGGGAGAACTTGTTTTTGGAGCTAAAAGCGTATTCATACAGGCCGAATGCGCGACCTTGGAGGTAGTCTTCCTCGGTATTATTGACATATTCCTCATTAACGTAGTTCAGTCCTACCTCAGTTATGACGAAATGTTTAGGGCCTGTGAGCCATTTATACCCTACCGCTGGACCTATGTAATGCCGAGATTCGATACCTGCAAACGTGTCCTTGAGCCACCCTGCTATCCCAGCAAAATATATCCGGTCGGTGTAAAGATAGTCCAGACGGAATTCAGTGAAGTAGCTCTCGGCAGTCTTGACACTGTCAGATTTTCCATACAGAGCACCGAGTTTCCATGCCCCCTTCAACGCATCGGTAAAGGTGTATTTCAGCAAGTTTTTCGCCGACAGGCTTACAAGGTCAGTGTTCCCTCCTGTATCGACATAGGAGAGTTCCGCTTCGTCACTCCATTTCTTTTCTTCCGCGTATCCTGCTGTTGCCATGACACACATTGTTAGAAGGGCGATAAAAAACTTCCCCACTCTCATAACTACCTCCTTTTTATAGTTGATACCTACTTAAAACTCCCCTAGAAAAGGGGTATCCTGCCAAGCATGCACAAGAATAATATCATTCGATGGCTGTTCTCGTTTCAACTATTTCGTGAAGCTCATCCTGATACATATAGTCGGCAAATGGAGTGTTCTTCATCTCATCAACGGTATACCCAGCTATTTCTACCAAAGGCTGTGGATCTTATTTAAGGAGGATGCTCCGTATGACGGCAATAGTCTCATTGGCCCGCTCAAAGAGGGTAATGTACTTTTCCTCACTCTCCTACAATGCCTTCTCAACCCGCTTGCCTTTGCTGATGAGCAAAAGCTGAACAATTTCTCGTAACGCTGTTTTTTTTAAGTTTTTCCTTAAGTTCTCTGTTGTATCGAGCCTCTTATTTGGCGTATCCTGAGAGACATGCCAATTCAGCACACCTCACTTCCAAGGTTTCATCTTTTCCAGCCATATCCTCATCCATAAGCCAAAACCAATAGCACTCCTGTCCAGTCGAGCCCTCTGTTCTTGTCAAAGAGAGGGGCAAATAACTCTGGAATAAAAGCCGAATAATGGGGTATTGTGGTGGTTAAAGACTGCCTGGACTTCTGAGGCTTCTTCGATTTTGGTATTCAAGTATTTCGCCGTCCTTCCCGCACAGTCAATATACATTCCAAAAAGCGCCTTTCTTCCATCTGTTTTGATTTGCTCCATGAGCTCGGATGAGTTTCTCTTTGCTGATTCTATCATTTCTGCGGTATTGCGTAACATAAATTGCATTTCCACACCTTCTTCGAAGTCCGGTTCAAAGATTCCAATACCTTCTCCATTGGGTAAAGCTCCGGTAAGATGATAGGAAATTGCTTTTTTGAACCGTAGGAACATTAAAGCAAAAATCAGGAAAATTTCAACCTCTTTTTCTAATTTTCTCCAAATTGACCCTTTCTGAGCAGAAGAGGATGAATGGAGCACACTACTCACGTGAGGCTCGGGGTTTAGTGCCGGAAAGAATGAATATCGATAGGGCGTCTAGTTTATTGAATTATTGGATATCCCGCTTTTCGATTCACTAGTCCCAAGATCCTTGACCACGACCGTGGCAGTTACCGACGGAGCCAGCCCCACACGTTGAAAGATCGTAGTTCACATCATTTCGGATGGTTTCAGCAGGATTTCCTTCAAAAGCCGGCGTATCCAGACCTACAAAATGGCTCGTGCCCAGCTTGGTTGTGTCATGACACGCAGTGCAGCTGATGCCCTGTGTCAGTACGTGCGCTTCGTGTTTGCCTGAGTTATAGCTATTGAATTCGGCGGTCCCTAACTGGTGGCACGCCTCGCATTCTGTGTTTACGTCGAGGTCACCTCTCAGCCAGCCACGTGTCGCTTGCCCGCCGTGGCAACTGACGTTACTGCAGCTCCAGGTGCCCGCATTATACTCTGCCGTCCCGCTTTTCGAATCGAAGCTGGATAAAATAGAAACATCGGCCGGCTCGCTTCCGTCGAAGTGTTCTGCGGTATCGGAACCGGAGCCTTCATGACAGGCGATACAGGCGCCCGTAACTTTGGGCAGCCCGTTATGCTCATTGTGGGCCCCCTCACGGTTGGGACGGGTGTTTCCCGATGGCGCCCCGCCATCGGGAGGATTGTTGTGGCAGGAGCTACAATCAAACAGGGTCAAGGGCGAACCGGCCGTGTGGCAGGCAACGCATGCCGGCCCGACGCCCCCCTCGGAAAGTCCCTGGAGCTGAGCGCCATGGCACAACGCACAATTGACCGCCGGATTCCCAGCCGTTTTGTGGCTATTAGCCGCAATGCCGAACCACGGAACCGGGTGGGCGGTTTTTTCATCGTGGCAGTCTTCACAACCTCTTCCCAGGCTACCTACGGGTACGTTGAACCGTGGATTGCTCCCTGCCTCTGCGTCAAAGGGCACGGCGTGACATTGCCCGCAAGCATTGAAATCTGTCTTTGCATCGGGCCCGTGCAATTGGGGACTCGTAAAGGGAACTACATGCGGCACGGGGCCATTTGAATGGCAACTCGTGGTGGACCCATCGGCATTAGTGAAAGTGGCTGAGAAGCAGCTTGGCGCTCTTGGCATCGGCCCAGTCCCGAGAGCTTCAGTTTTGTGACATAAGGCACAGTTGTCATCTACCGTATCCCAAGGCACCGGCCTGTGAGAGGAATCGTAGAAAGGGTCC
>DATKZQ010000012.1:0-57230 GCA_035527895.1 Desulfatiglandales bacterium | reverse complement strand
CCACCAACCTCACTCGTAGCTGCGGTTGCTTCCCGTATTTCAGGTGCCTCCTTCATGAAGACGATGATGGTAACGCTGCAAATATCTGTTCCATTTTTCTTCCTCACATTCGCGATTTTCAATTGGGATATTTTGTTGTTGGAGCCCGGTTTAGCACAACTGGCTGCTCTGTGTGTGCTAACGATTGGATGCTGTACAGCAGCTGCCGCCATCCACGGTAAGCTTTTTGAACGTAAAAGGTATGACCTTCCTTCAAGGTTTGTAGTCCTCCTGGTGGCGCTATTTATCTTGTTTTATCCTCGAGGTATCCTTTCAGTAGTGGCATTGATACCAGCCGTGACTATGATAGTTTTCGTGATCCGCCGGAGCCAAAAAATATTTGTATCTTCTTAGGACTGCTATATTCGCTCCACTGGCCTTCACACGCCTGACGTGGGTCTGGAAAACATGAAGGAGCTGAGAGAGGTTTGGTTAGCGATAGGAAAGCGTGGTTAGGCAGAGTAGAGAGATGGCGTAGTAGCGTAGAAAACCCATTTAACAGAATCGGGTAAAGAAAAAGTGACTGGTAAAACTCAAGAAAGCATTGTACCCTGTCACTGTACTGGGCTTAAGGCCATACATGAATTCGAGAAGGCCTTTCCAACAACCTTTGCCTTGAACGCCTCTGGTACCAAGATATACCTATAGGCCAATTGGTTGGCGTAATCTTCCCTCAAACTTAAGTCTTGAAAATCTGTTTAACACAGTATTGAACTCAAGCCTAATAATAGTGCGACCGTTTCTGAATCTGAGAGCAAAATGGCTCTCTTTTCCTTTGAGATTATTCTGAAAAGCCTTCAATTTGGCCCGAAGCCAAAAAACCCAAGCCTCGAAAAAATCCCCATTTTTTAGTCTTGACACCATGAGGTGTGGATACCTATCATGCTTGTTCCTAAATGAATCAAGCGGAGGAGGGAAAGATGCAATATGATGAACAATTAACCTGTTCGATAAAGAAACTAGCTGAGGATCGTGATGTCGATTTAGTGGGAGTTGCTTCAATAGACCGATTTGAGGGAGCTCCAAAAGGATTTCATCCGAAAGATCTATTAAGGACGACCCAGTCTGTTATTGTCATAGCAAGAAGGTTCCTCAATGGGATCCTAGATGAGCTTTCCCCAGAAAGACAGAGGCTCAGTTATAAGCATCATATGTTTGCTCATCTCAATACGTTAAACACACTTACAGCATTTGAATTGGGAAGATTTTTGGAAAAACAAGGAAACCGAGCATTTGTAGTCCAACCAACTACGCCATATCATGCCCATGATTTCCGTGGCGTTATGTCTCATCGGCATGCAGCAGTGAGGGCCGGTTTAGGAGTTTTTGGAAAGAATAACCTGGTTTTGACAAAAGAATTTGGCCCGAGACAAAGATTTTGTACTATTTTGACAGACGCAGAATTACTTCCAGATCCAATGTTAGAGGAAGACTTATGCAAAGAGGAGTGCTTTGAATGTAGAAAAATTTGCCCGGTACAAGCTTGGGATCCGGGGTCTGGAAGATTTAATAAACCAGCTTGTGCCCACCATCAAAAATGGAATAGATCTGATCAAGAATGCAAGGAACCATGTGGTTTATGTATTCAAGTCTGCCCTCTCGGAAAAGAGGCCAATGATTAGTGCTTGGGGACGTGACGCCTCACTGCCCTCAATGAGAAGTGAGGTGTTATCACTGAAAAACACGACCCTTAGGAAAGATGAACATAGTAAAATATCCAACGATTTAAAGGTGATAAATGGAAGATGTCACAAAAGAAGTCAAACAATTTGTTCTTGATCAAGGAATGGACCTTGTTGGTATAGCTTCTGCCGACCGTCTAAATGAGCCTACTCCAGGGGGATATAACCGCCCCAAGGATATTTTAGCCGAATGCAAAAGTACAATAGTAATAGCATTTCGATGGCCTGATCCTTTAGTCGATGGGCTGCCGGAAATTCGAGGTATGTATAGCCGGATGATGATTACGATGAATAATCAGCTGGATCAGACCTTGCTTCGTATTGCCCGTTTCTTAACAAAGAAGGGATTCTTGGCAATGCCTGTTCATGCCTCAGATCCATACGACTTGAGTGAACTAAAAGGAGTCCTTTCTCATAAACACGCAGCGGTGCAGGCAGGGTTGGGAGAATTTGGCTTGAACAATCTTTTGTTGACTCCCCAGTTTGGGCCGAGGCAACGGTTTGCGCAGGTTCTAACAGACGCGAAGCTAATACCAGGCAAACCTTTGGAGTTGTTTCTTTGCCAAAAAACAATTCCTGAATGTAATTTTGCGTGTATACGCATCTGTCCGAGGAAGTGTATACCTAATGGTTACAAGAAAGACCCCGCGATAATGAAAACTGTAATTTGGAAAGGAGTAAACATAGATAAACAAGGTTGTTCTTACTATCAAGATAGGGGGCTCCCACATATGGGACGAAATGGCTATACGTTTCGGTGTGGTTTGTGCATAACCGCTTGTCCAGTTGGATCAGAAATTAGCAAGCGAGAAACAATAGCTCAGGGCATCAGGCCTGTAACGATAGTGCCTTAGGCAGCTAGAAATAAAGAGTGGCTCTACTTCCGGAATTGTTCAGATTATCTATTTACCAGTTCCTGATAAGCCTCCTGGATCTCCTTAAATCTTTGCTCTGCCAAGACCCGGAACTCGTCTCCCAGATGATCTACCTTGTCTGGATGGTATTTGTTGGCCAGTTTCCTGTAGGCGTTCTTGATATCATCGATTGAGGCCCCCTTGGCAACGCCTAAGACTTCATAAGGAACCCGTTTTGAGAAACCATTGGCTGGATGAGCTCTTGAATGGTTCTCCTGAAAGCCTTCCCCCCTTGGCCCCTGCCCTTCTCGGTAATATCACTTCTGGTAGTGTGCCCTCATCTTGGCGGGGCGATAAATGAAATACCAGTACAGGACCCCCAGGACGATGACGTCGTCAATGAGGCCAAAATCCCCGGCGATCCACTCGGGTATCAAGTCGATCGGGCTTAGCGCATAGAGAATGATAATGAGGTAGATCAGGTATTTCATGTATAACAATTCTCGTTCAAAGCGAGATCCTCGTGCCAACGCTGTTGAGAACAAAGGATGAGGGAAACTCCTCTGAAAATCTCTTGATGGCCGTCCAGCCAGTACAGTGCATTGGGATAGACATTTCGGGCTTGATGGTCTTAAACTCGGCAAGTCTGCTCTATAATGGGCTCGAAGGTTGGACCCTGGAGATGAAAACCACCCAATACCACATGTATTGTATTGATGCCCGTGATTTTCTGCGCATACAGCATAGTGTTGATAATACCGGCATGACTGCACCCGAAGATGACCACCAATCCCCTTCCTTTGAGTTTGATCACCAGAGACTGATCGTCGAGGATGTCGTCATGCTCGAGGGTCCCGTTTCTGTCAACGAGGGCATTGGGCAGCCCCTTCTCGAAGTCCGTTACCCGTTTTATCTCCCCTGTGACCGCTATGGTGCCCTCGGCAACGAGCGATGGGTTTCTCCTCTCAATCACCTCTATTCCCCTGCTCTCCATGTCCTGCCTTGAGAGCGTTTGGGGGAATATGTCAGGAGAAAGGGACATATTATATTCCCCCTGTCAATGCAAAAGTGAACAACTAATAAAATCAACGAGTTATAAATATCCCGGTTTTTCTTGATCGCCTCGTTGGTGACGTAAACAACCAAAAACTCCTGCTCTATTAAAGACTCTGACAACGGCTTATGATATACACTGGTGGGCTCAACGCCAAAAACGACCCTCCTAAGCCCCTCTCTATCAGAGAAAAACTGGACCGTCGTCAGTAGGTGCTCAAATCCACTGGCACTGTTTTCAACAATGATCCGCCTGAAAACCTTTCCGGTAGCTGTTCCAAGAAAACCATGATGTGTGCTCTTTCCAATATCAATGCCTTACCCCCTCGCTCTATTCTCAGCTGAAAGGGGATAACCACCATATCATGGGGCGACTTTCCCGTTGACACACAAGAGCAAATTCCCTATATTTCGATCCATAAAAAGCGACTCATTGAAAAATCCGTTTGGTGGCAAATATGCCTCAATTATGATGTGGCTCTGTGACATCCAATCAAAATATGCTAAAAAGAGGCCCAATTATGAAAGTTATCCGTAAGGATGAAGGTGAAGTTTACCAAGGAATTACATTCACCAATAAGACGGAATTAAATCGGCTGCTGCAAGCCCAGCAAGTAGGCGGGATCAGCTTGAGCATCGTAACGTTTGAAGATGGGGCCCTTACCCATTGGCACAAGCATCCCGGCGAGCAAATCCTTTACATCTTGGCCGGAGAGGGGCGTGCCGGCAATGAAAGCGAAACGATAAGCGTTTCGGCGGGTGATGTGGTCTACACCGGGCCAGATGAGAAACACTGGCATGGTGCAACGCTGGGCCGTTCTATGACTCATATCAGTATCACGACCGTCGGGTCGCCGATCTGGTATGATGAAGCCCCGGAGTAATCTATTCTGTTTCCAAATCTTCTGGATTCTTTAATCTCACTTCATTGCTAGCCAGGCCCAACTCCCCAGCACGGCGTCTCTTAGCTTGGCCCACCCCCAGCCCGGACGATGACGTCGTTGACCTCGGCAGTCACGGCCGGGGCGGGCTTGGCTGCCAGTAGCTCGTCAAAGAGGGGTAGGTGGCCCGTGCGGATGGCACGATCAGCATACAGGTACATGGCGACCGACCAGGCCTGTTGGGGAAAGCCCATGGGGTGGAGGTCAGCAACAGATGCTGACTATAGCTCGAGCCTTGATGACAAAACCAAAAATGGTGATGCTCGATGAGCCGAGTCAGGGATTGGCACCGATACTTGTAAGAGAGGTTTTTGAGACGATTGAGAAACTTCAAGCTGACGTGGGCTTGACCGTACTCCTTGTAGAGCAAAATGCCGAGGCGTCCCTTGATGCCGCGAACTACGTATATATTATGCAGGGAGGCCAGATAAAGGCCCAGGGAACTGCAACTGAAATAAGGGCATCGTCCGATATCAGAGAGGCCTATCTTGGGATTTAGGTATTCTCTGATCTTCTGCTATTTTCGCGCGAGCTCTTGGTATGCTTCCTGAATCTGCTTAAATTTCTTCTCTGCCAAAACCCTAAATTCATCACCGAGATGATTTACCTTGTCTGGATGGTATTTCACAACCAGTTTTCGATAGGCCCGCCTGATTTCGTCTACTGAGGCTCCCCTGGGAACACCAAGGACATCGTACGGATCACGTCTCGAAAACCGCGGTTCTGTTTGAGCCCTTTGTTGATTCTCTTGATAGGCTTCACCGTGGGCGCCCTCCCCTTTTCGATAATACGCCTGATTAAACTGGGACCTCATCTTTGCTGGTCGATAGATGAAGTACCAGTAAACCAAGCCCACTGTTACGGCATCTTCGAGCCACCCGATAGGCCCTACCAAGGATTCAGGTAGAAGATCAAAGGGGCTCAAGACATAAAGTATCAGAAATAAATAGATCCAGGACCGCATTTCCTAAAACGATTTCCTATTTCGAGTATCTTGTCCATTATTATTACTTTATAATTAAGCTAATAAACCATAATATTCAAGTATTACAGTGAAAAAAAAGTCGGTCTCAAGCGCAGCACCGCTTTATTCCAACGTGTAAAACCGTGTCCTCCGGGCGTGGTCAGAGTTAATTGGCTCTGCCTGAAGGAAACAGGAGCATTGGTGGCGTAACGGAGTAGTGGAGTATTGATATCCGGGGCAAAGAGATAGTCGTGCCTCGGGAGCTAGCATACTCTGTTGAAGATATGCAGTATACCCCTGTTTCCCAGTATTCCATTGCTCCATTATCCCCTGGCCCAGACCTGGTTTTACTGGCCTCAGTTCTATAGCGTCTTCTTCTCTTAAATTACAACGCCATCAGGCCCTTCTGTGCAATTCGCGCCAGGGCGGGCCATTACTCCACAAAGACTCTGGAATGACTGACAATCTTCATGAGCCCCTCCAGGGGCAGCTCAAGGCCACGTCCTTCGGGCGTGGATTCTTTTACTCCTTTCCCTCCCAATAAAACGGTTCATCTCTATGAAAATCAGGAATCAGGTGGTCCTCAGATCTAAAAGGAAAGGGCTGAAAGTAAACGTTTTCAAAGCCCAACTCCTCTGCCTTTGCCAAAACCGCATCGTATTCTTCCTGCAAAATGCTCCTGCCTATTCGATCAGGTGCACCGTTGCAGGGCTGAAACTGGCTCATAAGGCTTACACAAACGCGGGTCGAGATGTGGGCTGCAAGCCACTCCAATATTGCGCATGATTCATCGCTGCACCCCGGCAAGATGAGATGCCGCACGATAAGGCCTTTCTTTGCGTTTCCTGTATCGTCAAGATCAAGGTCTCCCACTTGTCTATACATCTCCTTTATCGCCTCGGCGGCCCTTTCGGGGTAATCTGATGCCTTTGAAAACCTCCTCGAAGTATCCTTTTTCATGTACTTGAAATCAGGGAGATAGATGTCGATAACTCCCGCAAGCCTCACTAGTGTCTCATAAGAATCGTAAGCACCGGTATTGTAAACGATGGGAAGATGAAGACCCTGCTCAAGTGCCTTTTTCAGGGACTCTAATATGGGTAAGATAGCATGTGTGGGTGTTACCAGATTTATGTTCAGCGCTTTCCTTTCCTGTAACCGAAGGTAGACGGATGCGAGGCTTGCACAAGAGAGGGGTGACCCATGCGTGTGCCAGCTGATCTGATAGTTCTGGCAGAAGCTGCACTTCAGGTTGCAGCCGGCGAAGAACACCGTTCCTGACCCGCTAAGCGAGGGCCCTGTTTTGACGTTCTCCTTATAGTCATAGTAGCCGCTTAAACAGGGTTCCTCTCCAAAATGGATGCAGGAGTGAGAAACAATGGGTATAGTACCCACCCCGCAGTACCCGGTTTCGCCTCTCTCCCGGTCAACATGACATTGCCTCGGGCAGAGATGGCAATTCCGCTTGTGACCCGAAAGGTCACGAAGGGCAGCTTCTATACGGCCTATCCTTTCATCGGTTTTTTGCATGGGGTTTTTTGCATTGACACAGAGGAATCAATTTCGTAATGTCACATGAATTTGAAAAAACTTCAATGCTTATCGGTACAGCGTTATAGTAAGACACCATCAATTGCACAAGGGATTCTTTAACATCCTTTAGCCTTTTTTCGCTTCAAGGACCGGACGATGAGAATCAAATTTTGGGGTACGAGGGGCTCTACTCCCGTGCCTGGAAAAGACACCATCATTTATGGAGGAAATACCACGTGCGTGGAAATACGCCTCAAGGACGGGAAAAAGGTAGTCATCGATGCCGGCACCGGAATTCGGTCTCTTGGAAATGAATATGAATCCCGCAGCGAACCCGTTGATATTTACTTGCTTATGACACATATCCATTGGGATCATATCTTAGGATTCCCCTTCTTCTTCCCGATCTATAAATCCTCCACCAAAATTCAGGTCGATGGTTACGGCCAGGGCGTCAAGGGGCTTCGATATAGCTTTGATAACAGGATGGGAGACGGTTTCTTTCCAATCAGATTCGAGGAACTCAGGTCAAACATACAATTTGCCAACAAGCTAACTCAAGGCTATCTAGAGGTTGACGGCACCTGCATTGATAGTATCCCCCTTCGTCACCCTCAGGGAGGTTTGGGGTTTCGATTTCGTGAAGATGACAAGACCCTTGTTTTTCTGACCGACAATGAACTGGATCTAAAGGGAGAATCTTTGGCCCATTATGTTCGCTTCTGCCAAGCGGCTGATATCCTGATCCACGACAGCCAATTCATGCCTGAAGAGATATCAAGTCACAGAGGATGGGGCCACACCGATTATGAATCAGCGATACACCTTGCCCTCGAGGCGGGGGTAAGAAAGCTGATCCTTTTCCACCATGCGCCGGAAAGGAAAGACAGCGATCTCATAAAAATTGCAATCCTCTGCCAAGACTACGCTAAAGAGAAGAATTCGAGTCTTGAGATAGAGCCTGCCAAGGAAAACTCCGTTCTGGAACTGTAAGGTAGGGCGGTTTCGGATTATCGTGCAGCTTCAAACGCGATATTTGAGAGGCTTGAGAGCAATTCCAGGACCTTTTCTGCCTTCTGCGGCTCCAAAGTCCCGAGTCCGCAAGCCGGCGTGATAATTGACCTTTCTGTTGCTTTGTTCCTTTTTATTCCCCACTCATATAACCTATCGAGCCCCTTTTCTAGTTGGGCTTTCAGATCACTCACGGCCTCTTTGCCGGTGAAGGAGGTCGTTGGAACCACTCCCCATGCCACGGTTCCCCCGCCTTCCAGAAACCGTATGATCTCGTCCCGGTAAAGCAAGAAATAGTCCATATAACCAAAAGCATCGAAATTTACAATATCAACCCCTGTTTCAATGATCATGGACCAATCGGTATTTCCACAGCAGTGAATCCCGATCACTACATCGCTTTTGGATCGTAAGTAGTCTACGATTTCTCTGATGAACCCTATCACCTCTTCTCTTCGGATGGGCGTAAAGGCCGATCCAAAACCCGACAGATACGGCTCATCGATAAAAAGGATAGGCACCCTACCGGACACAGCCATCTTTCCAATGAGCCATAAGGCCTTTATGGCGAGGCCTTTCACTATTGCGGCCATAATCTCGCCATCATAGAGGGCCGACTTACCCGTCGGGCCTTTCAGGCTTCCGCCCAAGGTAATTGGGCCTACTATCTGACCCTTTATAAAGCGCCCATTCGCATCGGGACCTTTTTCCATCAAGTCCAAAATCGTGTAAAGCCCAATTGCGCGCTCCTCGCTGATAGCAAAATAGTCGGTATCAGTTGCCAGGAAATGCTCATAGAAAGAAATGAGCTCAGACTCTGGATTATCCGTAGTACGTAAGGCCAGCGCTCGCTCTTTGTGGTTGACCTCAACGAAAGGCAACCCTTCACTTGCTTGCACGAGCATATCTTCAAGATAGCTTCGCTTCACAAACTGAGGCCAAAAAGGCATGTCGGGGAAGGTCTTTATGATGTGCCTACAGATGCCATCTACGTCCGAAAACGGTACGCTTCCAACACCGGTAGCCATAAAATTGAATATGTGACTCCCTTTCAATTGATCGCCTCCTCCACCCTCTCGACGCATTCTTTCGAGCGCGTGTCTGCCCTTACAACGCTCCCAGTATTTGAGAAGAGCCGCTGGTCATGTTGCGCTGTTAATGCATTACTCCGGCGAAAATTCAATCTAAATTTGCGAGATTCGCCACCTTCTGTGACTCGATAGCCCCAAGCCAGTTTTCCAAGATCCCTATGAGCTTTAACGTTTTGTCTTTTGTTACTGTTTCACCGGCTGTTTTTTGCACTTCAGCCACCTTCATCTGTTTTAATTCATTGAGTCTCATCTTGGATTTTTCGTCGTCTGGAGTAGCTTCAACAACCTGTTGATAGACCTTTATGGCCTCTTCCAACGCGCCCTGATTGAAAAAGATCTCCGCTAACGTAGGGGTTGGAAGGACAGGTTGTTCGTCTTTACCTGTGGAACTCAATTCAGAAAGGAGTTGGGTTGCCTCCTTATCATCCCTATGGTGGGCCAAATAGACCTTTAGCGCCCGAATAGCCTCTTTCAGTCTCTCTTCCTTCTTGAAAAGGTTGGCCTGCAATTTAAAGACAGAGGTGAATTCTCCTATTTGATCTGCCAATTTCTCCAACTCTTTCTCCGCAAGTTCCATCCGCCCCTGTTGAAAATATGTTTCCGCGAGTAGTCTTCTAATATTCATATCATCAGGGAATATCTCTAATGCCTTGAGACATGCCTTTATTGCTATTTCTATTTTCCCTTCCCTCAATAATAGCTTAACAAGGAGAACACTGGCACTCGGCGTTTCTATCTTATCTATTATTTCAGCATAGAGCCCTTCTGATGTAGACACTTTTGACCCCTGTTCTTGATTATTCTTTGCCTTTTTCATCAGATCCCTCACCGCTGTCATCGGAGTCCTTCTTGAAGCGGTAGACGACTTCATTCTCCCTTACCAGCCCCAGTTGCTTGCGGGCCACCGACTCCAGGTATCGAGGATCTCCCTTCAGCCTTCTAATCTCGGCGGTAAGTTCCTTATTCTTTCCCTTCAATTCTTCTATCAAAACGACAGATTCCTCTTTTTCTTTTTGCATCTCGCTCAGGTCCAACAATCCATGCGGCCCAAACGTTAACCAGACGAACAAGAGGACGGCAAAACAAGAAAAAACCAGGAAATATACCGCATAGTTCTTCTTGAAAGTCTTCAAGTTTAGTAAACCTTTTCAGGTTCCCACTGCGCAGCAATAACTATGGAGTTAACGCCGGCGTTATTGGCCAGATCCATTATCCTTACCACCAGGCCATGCCGAACATCCTGATCCGCCTGAAGTATGAGGCTGATTTTCTTCTTTTGAGTCATCTGCTGCAATCTCAGGTAGAGATCCTTTAAGGTTACTTTTTCCTCTTGGAGATAGCAGGTTCCCGCTTTGTCCAGTACTACAACTACATTATCGTCGGATCGATCTCTGCCTTTCTCGGAAATATCAGGCAATCTGATATCGATTCCTGATATAGTCTCAAAATGAGATGTTAGCATAAAAAAGATGAGAAGCAGAAACACGATATCAATCAAGGGTGCAATGCTTATGCCAAGGCTTGTCTCCTCCCGTTTTGGCTGACTAAACCGCATTATCCCTGTGCCCCTCAATGGTGTCAACGAGCTTAATAGAGCTTTCTTCCATCTCAAAGATGAGGAGCTGAGCCTTGTCTGTGAGAAAACGATAGGCAACCAACGTAGGGATTGCAACCAACAGGCCCGTTGCCGTGGTTATGAGAGCCTCGGCGATTCCCCCCGCGAGAGGCGCAGAGCTACCAGCCCCATGAATGGATATAGCGTTAAAGGTCTTGATCATGCCTGAAACCGTGCCCAGGAGACCAAGCAGGGGAGAGAGATTGGCTATCGTCAACAGGATCCCGATGTTTCTCTCCAGGATTACCCCTTCTCTCCTACCCTTCTCCTCTATGGCCTCCTTAACCAGCCACATGCCTCTTCCAACGTTTTTCAGGCCTGCCAGGAATATTCGTGCAATAGAAGACCTGTTTCCCTGGCAGAGAAAAATGGCATCCTCAATCTTATCTCTTGTTACGAGTTCTTCTACCTTTTCGATAAAGCTCTTTGGTATTATTCGCTTCCGCCTTAGCACCAACAGCCGCTCAATGAATATAGCAAGGCAAACCACGGAACAAAAGATGATGGGGTACATAAACGGTCCGCCCTTGATGACCAGTTTAATCAATGCTCTCCTCCGGAGATAATAGGAATCGACAAAATGTGGAATCTCATGCGTACTGAGTAGCAGGTAAAATACCCCTTAAGCATCTTAAAGTCAAGATTACCCTCTCGCGGCCGTTTCGTTGAAGATGAAAAGATTACCCACAGATTGCTGCCCAGCAGCTCATGCAATCTCCCTTTTTACATCCTTCGATCCCATGAGGTTAGCGGAGTTAAAAAAAAGGAATCAGTAAAAAACCACATTATCAACCTTTGATTTTCATATTATTTCGGTGTGACTGAATGAAATCTTCTCTCTGGAAGTTCAAGGCACGTTAAACGATTTCCGTAAACGGCCCCTGTGTCGATACCTATCTTATTCTCCAACACCATGGGAGCATACAGGGGAGTGTGTCCAAAAATAACAGTCTTGCCGAAATCATAGCTAGAATAGATAAATTCGTCCCTAATCCAAACCATATCAAAGAGATCTTGATCCTCAACCGGTCTTCTTGGGCGAAAACCGGCATGGACAACATAATACTCATCAAGCTCAATCATCGTGAGAAGGGAGGAGAAATAGTCGAGATGGGATGGGGGAATCAGGGCTTCTTCTGCCTCTCGTTGGGCCTGCTTGTAGCTTCGCAGCGTTGTAAGACCGCCATTCACGATAAAGCTATTTAGATCGGCACCTGATAAGTAGTCAAGAAACATCTGTTCATGGTTTCCGATAAGACACTGCACGAACTGAGAATCCTTCTTTAACTCAATAATAAAGTCTATGACGCCCTTAGCGTTCTCTCCTCGATCAATATAGTCGCCGATAAAAATGAGTCGGTCGCCGCCTGGATCCCAGCCTATCTTCTCAACGAGTCTTTTGAGCATATCCAGACAACCATGTATATCGCCGACGATAAGCGTCCTTCTTCTAGGCATATAGCAATCCCTTTAGAGCCCACATGAATAGCATGAAATCCCTCGCCACTATATTAAAAGCTTTCAATAAATAATCAAGTGAGATATTTTTTAAATAATTTGTCTCTTAAAGCCAGGAGGTGTGGTTCTATGGCTCGAGCAGTCCTAGTAGTGGCCACTCGGAATGAAGGAAAGAGAAAGGAGTACGAGCTCCTCTTTGGGGAACTGCCCATAGAGATTAAGGGGCTTTCTGACTTTCCGAAGATCCCTGAATTCTCAGAACAGGGGAACTCATTTGAGGAGATTGCAGGGAATAAGGCGCAATTTGCATCAAAAATGCTTGATATTCCTGCATTGGCCGATGACTCAGGCCTTGCAGTGGAGGTCCTCAATGGGGCGCCTGGAATATTCTCAGCACGCTATGCAGGGGAGTCCGCGGATGATTATCATAATAACCTCAAACTCCTTGAAGAATTGGATGGAAAAGACAGGAGAAATGCCACTTTTGTCTGTTCTATTGCCCTTGCTAAACCGACCGGTCAGGCTTTGATCTACACCGGAACCTGCTCGGGAATCATTCTGCATGAACCCCTTGGCACGGGAGGATTTGGATATGATCCTCTCTTCTACTATGCTCCTCTTCAAAAGACATTCGCGCAGCTTTCGCGTGGCGCTAAAAACGAGGTCAGCCACAGAGGGCGGGCGATAAAGAAACTGGCAGCCGATCTCGGGAATATTCTGGTGTGGCTCAGGAGCGGGTGAGGTAAAGATCCTGACTCACCTCTCTACCTTTTCCGCTGTTTTGTTGTTGCTTCGCAAAAATTTTTTGAATAGACTGACGGGTTAATTTGACAACACCTTGAAAAGGATCTCAATGAACGCCCCTCTTGAAAATGAAGAGAAAGCCATGCTAGATAACATAGCATCGATGCTGAGGGTCTTTGAGAAAAAAAGGGGAAATCTCATACCGATCCTTCAGAAAATTCAGGTACAATATTGCTACCTTGCCCCTTCTGCCCTGCGCGTGGTTGCCAGATATCTGGGGCTCTCGGCCTGTGATGTTTACGGGGTTGCTACTTTCTACAATCAGTTCAGGTTTTATCCTCCAGGTAAACACCTGATAAAGGTCTGCCTCGGAACGGCCTGTCACGTGAGGGGCGGTGAGATAATCTTAGAGAATTTTGAACGCAAGCTTGAGATCAAGGCTGGCGAAACCACGCCTGATCGGGAATTCAGCATCGACAGAGTAGCCTGTGTGGGTTGCTGTGCGCTGGCACCTGTGGCCTTGGTGGATGATGCCGTTCACGGACATGTGGCCCCAAGCAAGGTAGAGGGGCTTATTCTAGGATTTGAGATCGAGAAAGAACGGGAAGAAAGAGAAAAACAATACCGTGAATCCAACGAATGAACAAGGATTGAACAGGCTGTTTTCAGCCATAAAGACCGGGGCCGATAAGTGACCGCATGTCCGCCGGAATATGGTGCCGTAAGAAAGGTTTCTCCTCCCGAGCTGGCACCGAAAGTAGAGCGCCCGCAGGAAGGATAGTCCATGGTTAAACTCACGGTAGACAATAGAGAGATCGAGGCCGAATCGGGGCTCACCGTTCTTCAGGCATGTCTGGACAACGATATCTATATTCCACATCTTTGCTATCTCGCGGGAATGGACGATCCACCAGGGTCATGCAGGCTGTGTTGGGTTGATATTGACGAATACAAGCAGCCCATGCCTTCATGTAGAGTGCGAGTTTGGGAGGGAATGGTTGTGCGGACGAATACCGAGGATGTGAGAAGATTGCAGAGAAGTGCATTTGAACTCCTCCTGTCTACGCACCATGTAAATTGTCGCGATTGCCCGGCCAACAGGAAATGTGAGCTACAACATATTGCAAAGTTCTTGCGTTTTCCCCTCAAGCTCAAGCGCCTCGTGCAGATTAGAAGAGACGAGGAGCCCGAACAAGACCACCCTTTCCTCGAATACATTCCGACACGGTGCGTTTTATGCGGTAGGTGCGTTTATGTTTGTGAGAGAAAGAACGGTCAATCCATGTTAAGCTTTGCGAGAAGAGGGCTTGATACCGTGATAAGCTTTTTTGGCGAGGAAGACGGGGCCATGAACACCTGCAATGAATGCTATGCGTGCGTGGAAATCTGTCCCGTTGCGGCCCTACTAGCCAAAGAATGACTATGACCTGCTGAACCTTTTACTGAGAGCTTTGCCATGATAACGGAAAACGTTCAACGCCTCTTACATGAGCTTCCGGAGGGAGTCCAGCTGCTAGCGGCCGCCAAGGAGAGGAACGCAGAGGAAATATCAGAGGCAATACGGGCAGGGGTTGGGATCATAGGCGAAAACTACTTACAGGATGCCCAAAAGGTGTTTCCTGATGTAGAAGAAAAAGCGCACTGGCACTTTATCGGCCATGTTCAGACAAAGAAGGTAAAGAAGGTGGTCGAGATGTTCGACATGATCGAATCGGTTGATTCACTCAGATTGGCACAAGAAATAGAACGGTGCTGTGCGTTACGAGATAAAGTCATGCCTGTCTTGATTGAGGTAAACAGCGGAAAGGAGGAACGGAAATACGGAGTAAACCCGGAAGATGTGCCACAGCTCATAGAGGAGATCTCCTCGTATCCTCACATCAAGATCATGGGATTAATGACTATGGGGCCGAGATTCGGAAACCCAGAGGAAGCGCGTCCCTACTTTCGGAAAACAAGGGAACTCTTCGAGCAGATCAAGGACTTGCACCTGCCAAATGTTGAGATGAAATACCTCTCCATGGGAATGACCAACTCTTACGGGGTTGCTATAGAGGAAGGAGCAAATCTGGTAAGAATCGGAACAAAGCTATTTGGAGAAAGAAGGAAGCAGTAAATGAGCTTTGTCGAAAAAGAAATCAAGCGTCTTACGGGTAAGGCGATCCATCGTTCCTGCATGATACAGGATGGTGACAGAATATTGGTAGCAGTTTCAGGTGGTCACGATAGCATATCCCTGTTATGGCTGCTCAGAGATCGTTTAAGACGTATACCGATTTCCTACGATTTCTCTGCGGTTCATGTAGAGCTTGGCTTTGGAAATGATACCGGAAAAAAGATGGAGCAGTTTTTCGGTGCAAACGGTTTTGATTTCTGTATAATCAATAGCACCTTCGGGCCTCGGTCTCACGGAAAGGAGAATAGGGAGAATCCTTGCTTTCTTTGCTCGCGCTTGAGGAGAAAGGCTATTTTTCAAAAGGCCGCGGAACTCGGATGCAACAAGATAGCATTTGGACATCACTTGGACGATGTTATAGAAACATTCTTTTTAAATCTGTCTTTTGCGGGGTCAATGAGCACCATTCTGCCGTGCCAAGAGCTATTTGACGGAAGACTGACCATCATCAGACCTCTTTATCTGGTAGACAGCAGCACCATTAAGAGGTATGCGGAAAAAATGGAATTTCCCATTATAGACAGCGGCTGCCCGACCTCGCGAATATCCAAACGCGCACAGATCAGGTCTCTGCTTTCGAGCCTCTACCGTACGAACAAGAAGATAAGGGGCAACATCGCCAGTGCGTTACAAAATACCGGAGGACTGAGTAACTGGAGGTGAGAACGTGAAAGTAGGCATCATTGGATTGCCTCAATCAGGAAAGCGTACCATCTTCAGGGCCTTGACTGGCACCAGGACCGTAAAGGCCGGTGAGGGGACGAAGAAGGAAGAACAGCCTCTGGTGACCGTCAACGTGCCCGACGAAAGAGTGGGCTATCTCTGCGAGACCTTTAAACCTAAAAAGACCGTCTACGCCCAAGTGGGGTATCTCCTGCCACTGAAAACAAGGGAGGAGGGCCTCTCCCTTTCGGAAGGGGAGAGCTTAGCTTTTAGTGGGGTCAGGACCTGCGACGGTCTCATACAGGTAATACGAAATTTTCAGCTTTTTGGGGGCCCTACCCCCATTCCCGAACAGGATTTCTTTAAGCTGCAATCGGAAATGATCTTAGCTGATCTCATGGTGACTGAAAAGAGGATTGAGAGAGTATCAGGAGACGCGAAAAAAGGAAGGGAAATAGACACCACAGAGCTCTCGCTGCTAGAAAGATGCAGGGATCTTCTCAATCAAGAAACGCCCTTGAGAGATGACCCGGAAATAGCTGCCTCCTCTGCCCTGAAGGGTTTTACCTTTTTGTCGGCCAAACCGCTGCTTTTGATCTCCAACAATTCAGATGAGGATGAGGGTCCACCAAGAATGCCTCACATTCCTCAAGATCTCGAGATAATGGTGGTTCGGGGAAAACTGGAGATGGAAATTGCAGAGATGGCGCCGGAGGAAGCTGAGGAATTTCTTTCTGCCTTTCATATTGAAAGATCCCTCCTTGACAGGGTCATAAAGCGCTCTCTTGCCGTGTCAAACCGTATTTCGTTCTTCACCATTGTTGAAAACGAGGTTAGGTCTTGGACAACTACCAGGGGTACCTGTGCCCTCGATGCAGCAGATCTGATCCATTCGGACATGAAAAAGGGGTTCATCAGAGCTGAGGTGCTGCCTTATGATGAGCTTGTAAAGTATGGAAGTTTCTCCGAGGCCAAAAAGGACGGTCATCTCAGGCTCGAAGGAAAAGACTACCTTGTTCAGGATGCAGACATAATCAAGTTTAGATTTAGCGTTTAGGGAAATGATAATGGGAAAGATAAGAGCCGGACTCATTGGGGCAACAGGTTACGGCGGTGTCGGCTTAATTGAACTCCTGATCAGCCACCCCTCCGTTTCAATAGGTGCGCTCATGGCAAAGCACGACATCGCCAAACCGATCAGTGAGATCTATCCTCATCTCAAGGGATTCTGTGATCTGCCAGTGCTCGATCCTGCCGACCCCAATTGCCCTGAGGATTTCGACGTCGTTTTCTTCGCCACCCCGGACGGAGTCGGCCAGAGAGAGGCTCGAAAATGGCTTAGCAGGGGCGTCAAGGTAATTGATTACAGCGGGGATTTCCGTTTCAGCGATACAAAGAGCTACGCCGCTTATGCCGCTCGACTCGGAAGATCAGGAGAACATGCTGATCCGGATACTCTCTCCTCTGCCGTCTATGGCCTGCCCGAGCTCCACAGAGAAAAAATAGCAAACTCCGATCTAGTCGGGAACCCGGGGTGTTTTGCGGCAAGCTGCATCCTGGGGCTTGCTCCTGCCCTCAAGACAGGTCTCATACAAAGCCGGGGTATCATCATTGATGCGAAAAGCGGCGTCTCGGGGGCCGGCAAAACACCAAAACCGGCCTTTCACTTTCCGGCTCGACATGAGGCTGTGAATGCCTATAAGATAGCCGGCCATCAGCACGTATGCGAAATCGAGAGAGAGTTGACAAATGCGGCGGGCAAAGAGATCAGGATTACCTTCACTCCCCATGTCGTTCCGGTGAGCAGGGGGATCATATCTACCATATACGCAGATCTCCTCCCGCAGATCGGTATTGAGCAACTGAGAGATGCCTATGAGACCATGTACAGCGGAGAGCCCTTTGTCCGGGTATTCAGCCGGGGCGAGCCGCTGAGCACCGCCGATGTGAGAGGAAGCAATTTTTGCAACATCTCGCTGAACATAGATGAGAGGACAAAGAAACTGATCGTAATTAGCGTAATCGATAATTTGCTGAAAGGTCAGGCAGGTAATGCCCTGCAAAACATGAACATTATGATGGGGATGGAGGAAACGGCTGGTTTGATGCACCCGGGCAACTTTCCCTGAGGCATAGCGTTACATACACACCCTTCTCACCTGCTTCATGTCGGTCAAACCGAGAAACACCTTTCTGATCCCATCTTGCATCAGGGTCGTCATTCCGTCAGTGATTGCCTGCTTCCTGATCTCTGCCATCGGGGCTCTAACCTGGATGAGAGCCTTCATTGCATTGGTACCGACCAGCAGTTCATGGATTCCGGTTCTTCCTTTGTAACCTATATTCTGGCACGTTGCGCAGCCCTTGGCCCTAAAGAGAACCAAGTCATCATTGTATGAGATATTCAGGGCATCAAAATCACCGCCATAGGCCCTGACTAATGAGTCGAACTCGTCTCGGGAAGGATGATACTCTTCCTTGCAGTCCGGGCAGAGAGTTCTTACCAGCCGTTGGGCAAGAATACCCAAGAGGGCATCAGCAAAATTGAACGGATCCATTCCCATATCCAGCAACCGGGTGATTGTTTCAGGTGCGCTGTTGGTGTGGAGCGTTGAGAAGACAAGATGCCCGGTCAGAGATGCTTCAATTCCCGTGGACACCGTTTCCTTATCCCGCATCTCCCCAACCATGATCACGTCTGGATCAGCCCGCAAGAACGCCCTCATTGCTGATGCAAAATTAAGTCCTATCTTCGGGTGGACCTGGACCTGTCGCAAGCCATCCTGTGTTATTTCTACGGGGTCTTCGGCGGTCCATATCTTTGTTTCCGGTTTGTTGATATGCCGCAAGGCAGAATGGAGGGTTGTGGTTTTTCCGCTACCAGTGGGGCCAACGCACAGGACAATGCCATAGGGCCTCTCTATGACTTCGATAAAGGCTCTATAGGCTCTATCGCTCATACCCATCTGATCCAAAGGCATCGGTTCACCGGTGGGTAACAGCCGCATCACAATATCCTCATTTCTCCCTGTGGTGGGTATTGAGGCAACCCGCAGCTCGATATCCAGGGGACCGTATTTCCTGAATTTGATCTTCCCGTCCTGAGGCAGACGCCTTTCCGCAATGTCCAGATCCGACATGATCTTCACTCGAGAACAGACCGCATTTTTATAGGTATACGGGATAGTTTGGTATACGTGGCAGGCCCCATCAATCCTGAACCTGATCACGGAATCGGCTTTGCCTAATCTCGGTTCTATATGGATATCCGAGGCCCCCCGGTTGTATGCATCGATAATCGTTTTACTCACAAGCCTGACAATAGCCCCATCCTCCTCCGAAACTCCCCCGATGTCACGATCTTCAAAATCCTCAGCGTCTTCGGCACTCTCTAGCTGTCCCAAGATATCCTCGATACTCCCTGAATCACCCGTGAGGGTCGACGTCTGCACATCGAAGAAAAGATTAATCATCTTGATAATATCTTCCTTTAGGGCAATGCAGAACTCGAAACTCTGACCGGGCAAAAGCCGCTTTACTGCATCCTGCCCAGGAAGGTAGTCCGGGTTTTCCATTGCTATCAGGATCTTTGAATCGGATTCGCCAACAGGCACAAAGAGGTTGTCTTTTAGGTACTTCGGCCTCAAACCTTTGAGGAGTTGTCCCGGAATGATCATTTTTTCATCATAGGCTATGAAAGGGGCATTGTAGAATGCGCTCAGGGACTTGCCTACTTCTTCCTTGGCCACACTGAAGTTGTGGATGAGAACGTTTTCCACACTATCCTTCTTGGCCCTTGCCAGGGCCATCGCATCTTCCAGATTCTTACGGGTAACAATATTGTTGCTGATGAGATAATCAAATTTTGTTGCCCTTCCTCGCTGGAAGATCTTCCGATGATTGTAAAATGCAATGCCTAAGACCTGAGCTATCTCCGTTACGTTTTTCTGATCCTCTAACGAAAAGTACTTGCCATTGACCTTATTGACGAGCTGGATTACCCCCAAGAGATATTTCTTGAATTTGATAGGTGCAACGAGTACTTGTTTGGTTTTATAACCCGTTTTCTCATCCCAACTCCGATCAAATGCCAGTTCTGGGTTTATCCTTTTGAGTTCGCCCTCATCATACGCATTTACGATATTGGCCATTTTGCCCGAGCTTGCACAGTAACCCGCCAGGCTTGTATTTAAAATTGGCACCCTGATCTCGTTTATTTCGGCACCTGTCTTAAATCGCGAGACGATCTGCTTGCTTGCTCCGTCCACAACATAAATGGTTAGGCGATCAGCAGAGAAGAGACTCAGGATGGTCTCCCTCAGATTGATCAGAATGTCATCAATGTCCCTGGACGCGTTTATCTTGTTGGTAATAAAAACAAGGCGCTTGCTAAATTCAAGTTCCTTCTTCAGGACATTTATATTATCCACCTTTTTGTTCTCGCTGTCTGTCTTTGGAATTGCCATTATATTAAACCTCTTGCGGACAGATAAATATCATATCTTTACTTATCACATATCGTAATTTCTTTTCAAATTGTTTAATCCTATTTTTCATTTGAAAAAAGGGCATTGATCACATAAAAGATGGGGAGCTTGACGGCAACGAGCCGACGAAGATACTTGAAGATGGTGAAACTGTGTTCTTGATCGACTCTCATGCTCACCTTGATATGCGAAGATTTGATAGGGATAGAGACCACGTGATTGAAAGAGCCCTCTCTGCAGGTGTGAGAGGGATAATCACCATAGGCATAGACGCCAATAGTTCGTTGGATGCAGCCGCTTTAGCTGAAGTCTATCCGTGTGTCGTTGCAGCCGCAGGGATTCATCCCCATAACGCTGATAAGTCTACTTTCCATGATCTCAAAGAGCTCCGCCTGCTCGCAAAGAGAAAAAAGGTTGTTGCTATAGGTGAAATAGGGCTCGATTTTTTTCGTAACCTCTCAACAAGAAAGAACCAGATAGAGATATTTAAGCGGCAACTTGACATGGCCATTTCACTTGACCTTCCGGTGATAATACATGACCGGCAGGCCCACGAGGAAGTTCTGGGAATATTATCTTCCTTCAGAGGGAACGGGGCAAAGGGGGTAATTCATTGCTTTTCAGGAGACTATGAGCTGGCAGAGGCATTCATGGATCTGGGCTACTCTATTTCCATACCGGGAACCGTTACCCTGAAAAGTGCAAGTCAGACCCGTGATGCGGCAACAAGAATCCCCTTAGACAAAATGCTCCTTGAGACAGATGCGCCCTTTCTCACACCGTTACCCTGTAAGGGTCAAAGAAACGAACCAAGCTTCCTTATCCATACGGCAAGAAAAGTAGCGCAGTTAAGAGATGTTCCCCTTGAGGAGCTCGCAAAACGGACAAGCCAAAATACTTATCAACTATTTAATCTTTCCTTACTAACATGATACTCCACAAGCCTGTTAGCAGAAAAAATCCTCTCATCCTGGCCTCTCTATCTCCGAGGCGAAAGGATATACTCACTCAGATCGGCGTCCCGTTTCAGTCAGTTGGAAGCAGGGTGGGTGAGGCTGCCCGCAAGAGGATGAAACCGGAGGACTTTGCTTGCCTGATGGCAACTCGAAAGGCCGAATCCGTGAAACAGGTTTATAGGAGACGGTGGATCCTTGGTGCCGATACGCTCGTTGTCATTAAAAAAACGATATTCGGTAAGCCCAAGGATGCTCAGGAGTGCCGCTCCATGCTGCTGGATCTAAGCGGAAAACTTCACAGAGTTATTACTGGGTTCTGCATTCTTGAGCCAGGTGGCAACAGAACACACCTAGAGGCGGTTTCAACAAGGGTTACAGTAAAGGAGCTGAGCGAATTGGAAATCGAGGCATACATTCAGACCGCTGAACCGTTTGATAAGGCCGGGGCTTACGCGATCCAGGGAATCGGAGCATTTATGATAGAAGGGATTGAGGGTTCTTATACCAACGTGGTCGGATTACCTGTCTGCGAGGTTGTGCGTGCTCTAATCATATGCGGTGCCCTAAAGGGCTTTCCGATTACCCCATAGCTCAATGTTGTATGAATCGTTGTCACACACCCCTAAGCCGTGATGTAACCCCTTTGCCGAGCAATCTCAGATAGGATTACACCTGCAGCCACGGCTACGTTCAGGGAATCAAGATGGCCCAATCTCGGTATGCTTATCAACTGGTGGCACTCCTTTTTCGCCACCCTGCTCAAGCCCTTATCTTCGCTGCCCAAAACCAAAACGACATTCCTTCTCCACCCAAACTCATAGATGTTTTCCCTGCTCTCTCCTGCAGCCCCAACTATCCAGAAACCAAGTTCTTTTAGTTCTCTTAGGGCTCTGGCTATGTTTACAACCCTTGCCACGGGCAGATAGGCCGCTCCACCTGCTGATATTCTCTGCACTGCATCGGTTACAGAAGCTGCCCGGTCCCTTGGCAGGATAAGGCCATGGACCCCAAAAAACTCAGCGGTTCTTATGAGGGACCCGAGATTTCCGATGTCAGTAATGTGATCCGCAACCAACAACAATCCACCATCTCTTTCACCCAGGCAAATCCTCGTTAGATCGCGTAAATCAGCATAACGATACGTGCTCAAAATGCCTATTATGCCCTGGTGGGGCAAACCAGACGAGAGATTGTCCAAGTAGGTCTTGTCTCTTAGTCTGACCGGTATGCCTTTTGCTCGGGCGAGATCGAGTATTTCCTTCAGCCTTACAATGCTTCGTTCTCTGGCAACAAACAGCTCGACAATGGCCCTGCCTTCCTTAAGGTTCTCTTTTACCGCATGTATGCCGGTCACTAGGTTGGGCATGATATATTATGACTCACATACGGGGATCGGGTGGAGTCCTAGGAACAGCGCAGTTTCGGGGTCAAAGCAATAATCGATAATCATTATATGTCTAACATCTGTTCAATGGAGGGCAGACGGTTTTTTGTCTGCGCCTTCACAGCAACAATTACTGCCTGGACTTCCCTAACAGCCTGTCTGAGATCATCATTAACAATGAGGAAATCGAAATTTCGACACTCCCGGATCTCTTCTACTGCTTCAGTCATCCGCAGATCTATATTGGTGCCATCATGGGATGATCGCTTTTCCAGTCTCTCCCGAAGGGCCTGCAATGAGGGGGGGATAATGAAGATGGACGTTGAATCGGGGAAGCGCTTCTTTATTTGCCGGGCACCCTGGATATCGAGGTCCAGAAGAACGTCCTTGCCTGATACCTGTGCACTCCTCACACTCGAAATAGATGTACCATAGAGCTGATCGTAGACGACGGCCCACTCAACAAATTCTTGGGCCTGAATCATTTTCTCGAACTCCTTTTTCCCAACAAAGTAATAGTGTACTCCGTTTATCTCGCCATTTCGAGGTGCTCGAGTAGTATGAGAGATTGAATAGCCAAGGCCTTTCAAATCCTTTCGTACCATCTCAATGATCGTGTTCTTTCCAGTCCCCGAGGGAGCAGTGATTACAAAAAGCTGTCCCTTTTGAGGCTCTAAGATCCCTTTCATCGTTATCTCGTCAGTCACCGCTTAGATCAGATCCTCCCTGCGTATCGTTCCGTTTGGGGAGAACCGTTGGGCTATGGTTTCAGCCTGAACTGCGGAGAGAATAACGTGGTTGCTATCCGTTATTATTACAGATCTGGTTCTTCTGCCTTGGGTGGCATCAATCAGCCGCTTGCCATCTTTTGCCTCCTCTCGAAGGCGCCTCACCGGCGCCGAAGAAGGTGATATAATGGCAATCACCCTGTTAGATACAAGGAAATTACCGAAACCGATATTGAGTAAACTCGGATCCATAGCCTCTCTCCTCCGTTTCTCAAAGGTTATGCAAATTACTCAACGTTTTGAATCTGTTCTCTTAATTTTTCCAGTTCCGCCTTAATCTCCACCGTCCGCTGTGAAATGAATGAATCAGCAGCCTTAGATCCGATCGTATTCACCTCTCTGTGCATCTCCTGCAAAAGAAATTCCAGCCGCCGCCCAATTACATCATCCTGTTTCATGTAACTCCTAAACTGCACTAAGTGACTCCGCGTCCGAACCAGCTCCTCCGTAATGTCCGATCGATCAGCCATAAAAGCTACTTCTTGCATCAATCGATCTTCTGTTATTTCAATATCCTTTGTCAATTTCCTAATCTTTTCTCTCATGTTATCTAGGTAATTCTCAACCGTTTTCTCTCTTTGCTCTTCTATCTCATTGATATAACTTTCTATTTTGTTGAGCCTGGTTTTGAAATCCTCCTCTATAGCCCTACCTTCATTCACCCTCATGCCATCTAACGAAAGTAAGGCCTCACTGATAACCTCCTTTAGATCCGGCCACAGCTTTTCTATATCCACGTCATCCTGCTTGAAAAGAATAGCATCCCTCAGCTGAGCGAAAAGAGAAGGATTAATGGATTCCTCGCTTCCGAGTTCTTTCTTGAGCTCATCGAAAATACTAATATATGCCTTCATCAGGGGTCTGTTGAGCTCAAGTCTGAGGGTGTTTTCACCATTGTTTTTCGTCTGTACCGATACCTCAACCCTTCCTCGCCTTAATACGGAAGTGATCATGGACTTGATTCGATCCTCTAACGGTTGGAGTCCTTGGGGGAGTCTCAGGAAGACCTCTCGATAACGGCTGTTTACTGACTTCATTTCTGCGATGAACTCTGTGTTTCCCTTGACCGCTTCAGCTCTGCCATATGCAGTCATACTCTTAAGCATGATAGTCCTTTCCTCCTTCTCGCAAGGAGTGCAAATACTCAGTCCTCACCGTATTGAAATACCTGATTACCTTTTCCTCTGCATAATCAGGATACGTCCAGGGAAGGGGCTTAAAGGTGCCCGCGTGAAATACAAAGGTGAGATCGGCATATATCCCTCTGTTCAGATAAATCCGGTGGATATAGTTCTTACCAGTGGCAAGGATCAGCCTCTCTAAAGATACATAACCTGGATCGATGTTTATCGTTCTCCTTGTTTTAGCCCGATGTTCCTGTTCGAGTGTGTTGGTTAACAGTTTTATGTCTACCAGAGCATCCTGAGCGATGAGCCTTGAAAAAGAAATGAATCGCCTATAGAGCGGCCATCCCATCTCATTTGCATAATACTTTGTCCTGTCAAAAACCAGTTTCTCGCTCTTCCAGTCAGCGGGCCCAAAATGATCCTCCATCTCTTGCATAACCCCATCTAATAGACCTTCCTCTGGGGAAAAGAGGCTGCTTATCAGCTTTACCTCTGGCGGTTCCTTCGGGATACTCATTATGTAATGTTCTCGCAATAGGTGTACTTCAAGCTAGGTTTCTGAACTCGGGTCAGGTTTTTCTGCTGCAGTCAGATGGCATTTCTCTGAGTTTGGAATAGAACCCTGTCCCTTTGTATAAGGCATTAGTCTTTGATTATCCGACAGTTGGTGGTCTTGAGAAAAATGAGAGCTGATCGCCTCTTTGAGATCATCCATTTTTGCCGCCGATGTTCCGATTTCGCCAACCACTATTCCAGCGGCAAGATTGGACAGATGGGCGGAAGATTTGAGATCAAGCCCGGCAGTCATGCCGAGCGTGAGGATAGCTATCACAGTATCTCCGGCCCCTGTCACATCATACACCTTTCTTGCCACAGACTTTATATGGGTTATGCTGCCGTCTTCTTCAAAGAGGGTCATGCCATCGGAGCCTCTTGTGATCAACAGCGCCTTGAAATCTCCGGTATCCAATAATCTTTTTCCAGTCTCCAGCAAACCTTGTTCATCTTGTATTTCCACGCCTGCTATTTCTCCCGCCTCGTTGTGGTTAGGCGTGATTACCGTTACATATCTGTAAAGGGAAAAATTCTTTACATTTGGGTCTACTGCCACTGGGCCATTGCTTTCTGAAAACACGGTTTTCAGGCCATCCATCAGTTGGGCAGAAATGACGCCCTTCCCATAATCAGAGACGATGATACCCGAAAGATCCTTCTTTTCCTTGTGGATAAAATCGAGGATGCGGAGTGTGGTCTCTGGCCTCAGAGACCTCACGCTTTCCCTGTCGTACCTTACAACCTGTTGAGCGTGGGCAATAATCCTCGTTTTCATAGTCGTGGGTCTATCATCCTCAACAAAGATTCCATCGACGGTAACCCCTAATTCCTCCAGCTTCGAGATTATTTCTCTTCCTCTGAAGTCATCGCCCACGACCCCGCACAAGAGGGCATTTCCCCCGGAAGCAACAATGTTGCTTACAACATTGGCAGCGCCACCCAACATCGTTGTCTCGCGCTCCACCCCAACTACCGGTACCGGTGCCTCGGGAGAAATTCGGGAAACCTTCCCCCAGATGAACTGATCTAGCATTATGTCGCCGATGACCAAGATCCTCGAACTGCTGAAACCGTTAATCGCCCTGCAGAGATATTCTCCATCAGTAATTTTCATGACAAGATTCCGTTACTCCTGCGCCACAGCTGATTTTGAGTTATGCTTACCGCGTTTCTTTGCTTCACATACTTGATGAACTCGTAAAAAGTCCCATTTCCCCTCCCCTTGTGGGAGGGGATTAAGGGGAGGGGGAGGTAACTAGTTGAAATGCTGCCTTTTTGACCCTCACCCCACCCCTCTCCCATCGAGGGAGAGGGATTTTTCGACTTTTTACGAAACCATCATACTTGGCTTTGATCATATTTCTGCATCAAAAGCGCATAAAAGCATATATCACATACTCACCGTGGTATAAAGTGAAAAGGACTCCAAGAATGGGACCAGAAATGCCGAGAGAATCCACGCTGTTTCTTGCTTAGTGCTTGCTCTCAAGAGTTTCAATGAAACAGTTGAAACATTGCTTAACAATTACTCTCAGAGTATTCAGTTTCGAACTCACGTAAAATCAGCTTCGGGGCTCCATTATGCTTCTTCGGGTACTCCTGAAATAGAGAAGCGAAAACTGAGATCTGCCGGAATTCTCATCTGAGAGCCAAACTGCATTCTGAATTCAGAAACTTGATACATGCCTATTCCCTCCGCTAACCTCTCTTGACTTTACGCTTATTATAAGGCATTTTACCAGCGTACAAGATTGAGGGCTTCTTGATGTCCAGTCTTTCTCGCACACTCGCTTTTGGCTAAATAACGGGCTCTTGCTGGTAAGGATCGAAGATATTCAAAAATTGCATAAATCAAGATGAGCAGATTCCTCAGAGAAAAATTTCCAAGATCCTACACGACTTTTCAGGAGACGGTTGGTTTATTATATTACGAATTTCTTAATTTAGGACCCCTTGCTAGAAGGATCTCCGAGAAACGGCTTCACCGACTGGAATTGGTCTGTCAACACCCTTATGAAGTAGTTAAGCGTTTTACCGGAACTGGTCTTTATCACTCGATTGCACCCGTTCAGGTCGAGTCGGAGATTACTGAGCTCTTTGATGTTGCAAGAAAACTGAATCCGAAAGTCATATGTGAAATAGGAACTGATAGAGGAGGTACTCTCTATCTTTGGTCCAAGACAGTAAAACCGGATGGCCTGACAATCAGCATCGATTTGCCGAGAACATACAGAAAGTCCCTTAACCGTTTCTTTCATTTGGCTTTCTTTGGGAACCAGCTCATATATTTCCTACGGGAAAACTCCCAGGCATATGCATGTCGGGAAAAGGTACGGGAAATCCTGAATGGAAAAGCAATTGATTTCTTATTCATTGACGCAGATCATTCGTATGAAGGCGTAAAGAAGGATTTCCAATTGTATTCCCCATTGGTGAGGAAATCAGGACTTATAGCTTTTCATGACATATTGGATGAGTGCGGGGTTGATAGATTTTGGTCTGAAATAAAACGAGATTATAAACATGAAGAAATAGTCGAGCATTACCAGCAAGGGTGTGCTGGTATAGGCATATTGTATTATGAACCGGGAAACCGATCCGATTAGTTCACCAAAGTGACTTCAGATCAAGACAGAAACATATGCATTCTATAACTATATCGGTCTGTATTATCTGTTTTAATGAGGAACAAAACATAAGAAGATGTCTTGACAGTTGCACGTGGGTGGACGAGATAATAGTCGTTGACTCGATGAGCCAGGATAAAACGGTGACAATTGCTAGAGAATACACGGATAAAGTGTACCAAAAAGTGTGGCCTGGATACTTAGAACAGAAAAGCTTTGCCCTCTCAAAAGCCACTGGGGTCTGGATACTGAGCTTGGATGCCGATGAGGAGATAAGCACTTACCTACGAGATGAGATCTTAACCGAGATCCGCAGGCCTGGGGCTAAGGACGGCTACCGAGTTCCTCGTCGTTCCTTTTATCAGGGTCGGTGGATAAACCACAGCGGCTATTATCCAGACAAACAGCTTCGCCTTTTCAGGTCTGCAAAAGGCCGCTGGCAAGGGGGGCGCGTGCACGAGAAGGTGGAGATAAAAGGAACCGTCGGTGAATTGAAAAGCCACATTTTGCACTATCCTTACAAGGGGGTCATCTCCGGACAGCTTCAGACTGTGAACAGTTTCTCTAGCCTCTTTGCGCAAGACATGTATGAAAAAGGGGAACGGTACCGCCTGTCACTGCTTCTATTACGCCCCTTATTTAAGTTTCTGGAGGTCTACGTTCTCAAACTCGGCTTCTTGGACGGTCTTGCCGGATTCGTCATTGCAGTGACCTCCGCATACGCCATGTTTGTCCGTTATGTTAAGCTCCGGGAACTGGAAAAGAGACTCGAAAGAAAAATGCCAAAATGAGTGAGCTTTGAATCGTTCTTCTAAAGCCAAGACAATAGCGTTAGCAATTGAGCATTTCAGCGGGTACAAGGGCGGAGCGGAATCATATGCTGTTTCGCTTGCTTCCACACTCGCTAGGAATGGCTGGGCGATACATCTCTTTGGCCTGAGCTGGGACGGTGAACCACCTGCCGCGTCCTTCCACAAGATAAGTGTTCCGAGACCCTTGCCATCGTGGGTCAAGATGATCCTGTTTGCCCTTCAACACAGGAGCATGGTCAAGGGCAAGGGCTTCGATGTGGTGCTGGGTTTCGGAAATACCATATACATGAACGTATACCAGAGCCATGGTGGGGTGCACAGGTTCTCCACCTCAAGAAAGGTATATTCGGAAAGCAATTCGGTCCTGCGCCTGCTTAAACGCGTGCTCATCGTTCTTTCACTTAAAGATAAGGCCAGACAGTGGATAGAGTCCGCCCCGTTCAGGATCGAACCGAGGCCGAGGATCATAGCGATATCGGAAATGGTTAGGGATGACATGGCCTCGTTCTACGGTATGGATAAAGAGGTAATCCAGCTCATCTATAATGGCATAGATACGGAACGGTACAATATCGGCCTGAGGGAGCGCCTTCGGGGTCCATTGCGAGAATCCATGGGGTTAAAGGAAGGGGATATCGCCTTTGTTTTTATATCCTACGATCTGAGGAAAAAGGGCATAGCTCCTCTGATTGAGGCCGCCGCGCAATTGAGGAGATCCAGAGCGGGGGGCTTTAAACTGGTGGTGGTAGGAGAATCACCCTACCCTGCGCTTTCCAGAAGGATTGCCGGTTTAGGTCTTGAAGAGACGGTGATTTTCGCGGGCCCCACGAAAAGCCCTGGGGAGTACTATGCCAACTGCGATGTGCTGGTGCTGCCTACCTTCTACGACGCGTGCTCGCTGGTAGTCATGGAGGCGATGGCCTGCGGTCTTCCCGCAATTACCTCCGCCGCCAATGGAGCATCGGGCATCATAACCCACGGTAAGGATGGGTATATCATCTCACATCCCCCGAATTTCAACGAGCTCGCCGATGCAATGAAGGTCTGTTTTTCACAGGAGACCCTTGGACGTATGTCAAAGGAAGCCTCCCTCACAGGCCAGCGGTACTCCCTTGAGAGGAATCACCTCGAGATGCTGAGGGTATTTAATGAAGTAGCATGAGTGAATTCAAGGGCTGAGTAAACGCGTGGTCGGGAAGGGCTAGATAAGGTACTTCTTGGTGTAGTACTTTTTCGATCGACCGAACTTGATGCTCCAGTTTTTTTCCTTTTCCTTATCCCACCTTCTACCGTCAAAACCAGGGCCTTGTCTAGTCATACACCAGTTGTGGTGGATCACGCTCCTGCCACAGAGCCCGTATTTCCACTTTCCCTTCGCTGGATAGTCATCGGTGATCCACGGGGGTTTGATGACTCCCTCGATCCTTAGGAAGTACTCCAAGTCCTCCGAGATCCCTACTGGGGAGTAATCCTCATCGAAAAAGCCGATCTGTCGCACCATGGCAGGCCGTATCATGAAACACACCGCGGATCTCATCCTCTGGATAAAGAGGGGAAGGTCGCTGTCCTTCACCAGCCTGCAGAATGACTCATGCCCGCCCCATTTCTCATACACCCTTTTCACGCTCTCCAGGATGTTCTCCGAGGAATAGGGCCTATTGGGATTGACTCGGTATCTTTTTGTATTCGAATGGGCCTCGATCAACTCCTCCATCACGGGCGAGCCGTTCTCCAGGGCTGCTACCCAGCCAATGCCCTCATCGCTTTCCATGAGCTCGACCATGGGCTGGAGCCAATCCGGTCCGAACAGGACATCGTTGTTTGAGATCACGTAGTAGTCGTAGGAAAAAGACAAGTTTGTTATAGTGCCTGGAGAAAAGCGCACTATTTGATTCCACGCGATCGCAACCCCTAAATTTTTTGGATTCGTCACATAATAGGTGGGAAACCTCGCCTCGCTGAACTCGCCTTTGATAAGGCCGGCAATATCGTCCTTCGAGCCGTTATCGATAATCACCACGGAGACATCGAGATCCATTCTATCCGAATCTGTGTATTGATAGAGGCTCTGCACACAGGCTCTGGTCATCTCAATATTGTCCAGCACCGGTATCCCAACCAGGATCTTGATCATATCTCCTCCCACGCCCAATGATGGCGTTTCCGGCTATGGAATATAGGGGAAGCAGGGATCTATGTCAACACCGGTGAGTTCAATCGATTTCAGTTGTTGACCCCTTATTTGAGCTTTACTATAATCGCTCCCATTAGAATAATTCATTTCCGTATCATCGCACTAAGTACCTGTTAAAATGGAAAAGGCTCCAGAGTTTTGCATTCTGTGTGGGTGCAGAGATAGAGAAGTCCTGCTAGAAAAGGACTCATGGCAGGTCTATCGGTGTTCTTCTTGTGGTCTCGGGTTGTTAGATCCAAGGCCTTCGAAAGAGGATTTAGCATCACTTTACAGCAAGCAGTATTGTGATGAGCACTTTGTTGGAGGAGGAGATCCTGGGTCGCCCGAGTTTAGAAAGCGACTTAGCCTTGAAACCCCTCGTATACGGTTTTTCAGGGGAATAAAGAAAAGGGGGAAGGTTTTAGATATCGGTTGCGGATATGGATATTTTCTGGCGGCCTGCAGCAATTACGGCTATGAAGTTCAGGGTTTGGATATCTCAGAATGGGCATCGCACCATGCCGCCAAAAAACTCGGGATTCCCATAGATATCGGCCCTATAAATGAGATGAAATTCCCTCCGCACTGTTTCGACATAATCACCATGTGGCATTTTCTTGAACACACGCCTGATCCACGAAATGCAATTTTAAGGGCAAGGGATTGGTTGAAGGGCGATGGTATTCTGATAGTGGATGTTCCTAATCATGAAGGAACAGATGCCCGAAACAACTGGAAGGAATGGGTTGGATGGGACTTGCCCTACCACTTTTTCCACTTTACACCCCAAACCTTAAAAGGGCTCCTTACAGAATGTGGATTTCGTGTGGTAAAGAAAAAAGACTACCATTCCGAAACAGTAAAAGTGGCATTGAAACGTATTCCCGTGGTCAGCATCTTCGCAAGGCTCATCTCAAAGATGTACTCAGGCCACAGCATAGCTGTTGTAGCGAGACGAGAGGAAAAGCCCGCACCCCTATCTAAACGGGGAGACTTGAATAAGTTGGTTTGATTCCGAAGCCGTTCAAATCATGCGTCTGATTTGCTTTTCAACTGGCGCAATGACTTCCTGAACGTCCAATTCGCGGAGACATCGGCTCACTCCACTATTATCACATCCTTTTCGCCTGCATGGCACGCACAGCAAATTCATAGAAGCTACGTGGTGCTGTGTGCCTCGTGGTGCCCAGTTTGTTGGTGAAGATGGCCCAAAAATAGTCGTGGTGGGTGTTCCAACTGAAGCGGCAATGTGTGCGGCCGCACTATCTATTCCTATCAGTAAACTGCACTTCTTAAGAACGCCCGGCAACTCACTGATGGAGGTCTTCCCTGCCAGATTGTATACATTTACGGGGCTACCCCTCATTATCTCCGCCGCTCTATGCCTTTCTTCAGGGGCCCCGGTTACCACGAAGGACACTGGATATCGAGAGCCTATATGGTCAATGAGTCGGATGTAGTTTTGAATGGGCCATTCCTTGTAGCCCCACCTGGAGAATGGGTGCAAGGCAATTATCGGTTTGTCAGGGGGAACTTTCCCTTCTCCCAGTATCTCTAATGCCCTATTCTCTTTCTCCGGTGGAACCTCTAGCGCCGGTGATGTGTCCTTGATGTTTAGATCGAGGGGTGCCAAAATATTCAGGCTGTGCAATGAAGAGTGTTGATCCAATTCATTCTTGGGTCGGACCAGATGAGTAAACAGCCTATTCCTCCATAGTGTTCCATTTTCAGAGTGTCTCCCTATTCTTATACTCGCGCCACTCAAAAAAGAGAGGATAGCGCCCCTGGTTCCAGCTCTAAGATCAATAGTCAGTTCAAATCTTCCCCTACGGAGTTCTGTCAGGAAGTCTTTGTGATAGGCAATTGTTTCTCTCAATCTCCTCTTGTTCTTTTCCACCGACATGGTGCCATCCACCCATGGACAGTTCTCCACGAGTCCCCTAGCATGCTCGTGTACCAGCACAAAGATCGTACTAGAGACAAAATTCTGCCTCAGTGTCCTCATGGTGGGGGTTGTGAGAACCACGTCTCCTATATCTCCTAATTGTATCAGTAGTATCCTAGTAATACTATCGACGGAGAGTTCTTTACCTTTAACTATCATCTTTGTTTGCTTCTACCTGTTTTCAGGGCATCCCTTGAGATGCCAAAGAACTAACCTGGTGTAGATGACCAATTTCCCTCTTATCGACTCCTCAAAGCCGAGAGTAAATAACAGGCCAACGAAAGAGAGAATGGCATTGACCAACAATCGTAGGAAAACAATGGAATAAAAAAGGGGATAGGAGTAACGATGCCATTTCTTGAAAAAGACATACCGCGATCTATAAAACATGATTCTCGAATTCACACCACTTCCTACAGTCTTCCCTTGGGCATGAAATATTCTTGCGAAAGGCACAAAATAGACAGCCCATCCATTACGCTTCATCCGGTAGGCCCAGTCCGTCTCTTCAAAGAAAAAGAAGTACCGTTCGTCGAAAAACCCAACATCATCAATAGCCTCTTTGCGAACCATGAGGCAGGCGCCAATACCAGAATCCACCTTTATAGGGGAGGCATAGTCCCTCCTCTTGCTCGGAAATCTATGAGGCATCAATATTCTAAGAGCGGTCTCATTAGCCAAAAGGGTAAGCAGCGACGGAAAACTGGCAATCGAATTCTGTTTGGAACCATCCTGGTTCAGCAGCTGCCCGCACGCCATACCTGCTTCAAGAGCAGATTTCATGAACTCATAAAGTTCCCTTACCGCCCCGCCGGTCAACACAGTATCGCTATTAAGCAGGAGCGCGTACCTCCCATTCATCTGCCTGAGGGCCTGATTATTTGCAGCAGCAAAACCAAGATTCTCCTTGTTTCCTATGATAGCCACATCGGGATACTCCTTCCGAATGGCGCCTACCGTCCCGTCAGTTGAATTGTTGTCAACCAGCCAAACTTCAAAGGATATATCTTTGATGGTTTCATATACGGAGGCCAGGCAATCAAGCACAAGATCTCTGGTATTAAAGCTGACAACAATAATGGAAATATCCAATTAATCCTCTTCTAGTGGCTTTGCTTCATCTATCAGCATAATGGGTATGTCATCCTTGATCTCATACAAGAGCTTGCAGTTATCACAGATAAGCCCGTCCCCAGCCTCGGTTAGGTAGATATCCCCTTTACACTTGGGGCACACGAGAATGTCCAGCAGTTCCTTGCTGATAGCCATGGTTGAACCTCCTGGTTTAAGTGAACTAACCTGCCCCTCGTCAAAAGCGAGGCAGTGCTTTCAGATTAAACATCAATTACTTCTTTAACTGCGTCAAAAACCTGCTCCGCAGTTATCCCCTTCATGCACGACATGAGATCACACTTCTTTTTGAAGCACGGGCTGCAGTCAAGTCCAGCCCTAACAACCCTGTGCTTTGTCCCGTATGGCCCGGTTCTTAACGGTGACGTAGGGCCAAAAATGGCCACGACAGGGGAACCCATGGCTGCTGCCATATGCATAGGACCGGTATCGGTTGAGACGACAACCGTACACTTCCCGTAGAGATGGGCGAGCTGCTTCAGATTCGTTTTACCTGCAAGACTCAAGGCCTTAGTCCTCATGCCTCTGATTATCCTCTCTATAGCGATTTGGTCACTTTCGTTTCCCGTGAAAATGACCGCTGCCCCTAGGTTTTCATTGATTACATCGGCTAGACGGGCAAATTTCTCCAAGTCCCACAGCTTGCTCTCCCATTTGGCCATCGGGTTAACTGCCACGAGTGCACGATTTCCCTCAAGACCTACGAGTAGGTCGTCCACATATCTCTTGTCCGTGTCATAGATGGGGATCTTACCCTTCCACACCGGATTGGCAACTCCCAGGTGCTTGGCGACACAGAGATATCTATCAAGGGCATGGATTTCAGGTCCTGGAAAGGTAACCTGCTCCTTTACGAAAAAGGAACTGCCTTCCCTGGCTCCATTGAGTCCTATTTTTCGACTGCCTTTCGCAAGAAACGTCAAAACGCCGCTTTTGAGCAGCCCCTGGAGATCAATTACCACATCGTATTCCCGTTTTCTGAGCTCTCCGAAAAAGGTGATCGTCTCTTTGCCGACGTTGATGTATTCACGCTTCCTAATACACCTGTCCAGCCAACTCTTTCGAGGAAAAACGATCAGTTTGTCTAGGTCAGGGTGCCCCTCTACTATGCCGGATGCAGCTTCCTCGATCACCCAATCAATTCTTGCAGAGGGGAATCTGCCCCTGAGGACCTCCAACAAAGGGAGACTGTGCACAACATCACCGATTGCACTCAATTTGATGATGAGGATATCTAACTTATCCTTGTTCACTTGACCTATCCTGCTTCAGAAGCCATGTTACCGCCCTTAGGAGGTCCTCGGCCACAAAGACAGGTTTTGTCTTTTTGCGGGGAATTACGTATTCCAAATCTCCCCTTCCATAGCCGGTCAATACGAGTATACCAGGTAAACCTGCTTTGTAGGCAAACTCTATGTCAAGCCAGCGGTCCCCAATTACGTATGATCTGTCCATATCGATCTCTAGATCAGACTTGACTTTCTCTATGAGGCCCGTGCCTGGCTTTCGACAGGTACACTGCTTGTTATAGCCAGAAACGATACCATTGGGATGATGAGGGCAGAAATAGACTCCGTCCAGGTACGCGTTATCTTTGATTAACTCTCGCTTCATGAGTTCGTGGGTTTCATGCACCAACTCAACAGGGAAATAGCCCTGGGCCACACCAGACTGGTTCGATGCCACCACGACATGGTAATCATTTTTGTTCAAGAGGTATATGGCCTGCCCTACTCCGGGCAAGAGGATAAAGCGGCTGATATGATTTATATAGCCACGCTGTTCATTGATGGTTCCATCTCTGTCAATAAATACCGCCGGCTTCATCGCATGGCCTCTTCCCTCAAATCCTCCATCTCCGTCCAAACCTCATGGGCTTCAATGGATAGCATGCACCTGTGGTCTGATGGGCACACCTCTTTCAAACAGGGACTGCATTCAAAGTCGTGCCGCACCATACGCGCGTTTCTACTTGCCGGGCTCGTTTGAAAGTGATCGGTTGGGCCAAATACAGCCACCAGAGGCCTATTCAATGCAGCCGCTATGTGCATGAGCCCGCTATCATTGGTGACAAAAAAGTCGCATCTCTTGATCAGTGCCATAGCCTGACCAAGTGTTGTTTTGCCGCACACGTTCAAAGGTGCAACCTTCATGAGCTTTGATACTTCTTCAGCTATAACTGCCTCAGAAGGAGACCCGAATAGCACCACCTTTGCACTCCACCGTTGCGAAGCCCAATCACCAATTACGGCAAACCGCTCTGGCGGCCATCTCTTTGCAGGCCCATAGGCAGCGCCCGGATTAAGCCCAACCACCATGTCATTATCACAAATGCCTTCTGATGACAGCATCATGCTGACTGCCTTAGTATCCTCCTCGTTAAGATACACGACCGGCTCTTTCTCCGTCACCTGCCAACCCATTGCATCTACGAGGCCAAGAAAGTATTCCACTTGATGGGCCGAGAGAATCGCCTTGTCACGAATAACCGAATGAGTCAAGAAAAGCCCCCTTCCATCGGTATTGTACCCAACCCTGTACCGTACACCTCCCAGGCAGCTCAGCAAAGCAGCTTCAAATGCATTCTGAAAGAGCACGCCCAGATCAAACCGTTCATTTCTCAGCCGAGATATGATCAGCAGTAACTCCTTGCACGCACTCAAGACTCCCCCACCCTTATCTATGGCTATGGCACGGTCCACAGCGGGATGGTTCTCCAGGAGCGGGAGCACCCAGGGGTTAGCTAAAACCGTTATCTCGGCGCGAGGAAAGGCCTTCCTTACTGCAACCAGCGATGGAAGCATCATCACCGTATCGCCTACCCAGTTGGTTGACCGCACCAGTATTCTCTTGACTTCATCAGGCGAGATCTTATGTCTGGATCTTACCTTCATTTTCGCTTAAACCAAATCTACTAATGCCTTCCATGATAATCTCGAAAAAGGCATCGCTGCCTGAAAGCAGGCCCATCTTGATCTTCAGCACAGCAATATCCACATCAACCTCAACTCTGCCATCAATTCTGACCCAGTCTTTTTCTGTGGTCAGCAAAAAATCGGCCCCAAGAACTTTCTTCCGCGAAACGAGGTTCCCAAGCTCATTTTGTGCAAATAAATGATGATCCGGGAAGGCCTCAAAATGAGCGACCTGAGCGCCCAAACTCTCTACCGTCTGCAAAAAATCACCTGGATGTGCAAGCCCTGTAAAGACGACCAGCTTTTTCGATCCTATGAAATCGGGAGGATAGGTCTCCCCAAGAACAGGAAATACAATTTGATCAGGGTGATGTCCAGAGCGATAAACCGGTTTGCCTGGAAAGTTGCTCCGTAAAAAACCGTCCAACCTATCTCCGGTATAGTCAGTCGTACATTTCGTGATAACGATAAGATCCGCTCTTTGTATCTGCTCCAGGGGCTCTCTGAGAGGACCACGGGGCAGGAGGAACCCATTTCCAAACTGCCTCCTGGCATCTATCAAGAGAATATTCAAATCCCTGCGCAGCGACAGATGCTGATATCCGTCATCAAGGAGAAGGATTTCCGAACCAAATCGTCTCACAGCCAGATCTCCGGCGGTGTGTCTTTTTTTTGATACCAAGACAGGGACAGAAGATAGCTTTCTCGCTAGGAGCACCGGTTCATCTCCCGCTATATCCACGGATGCCAAAACCTCCACCCCGTCGGAGACAATAATCGACTCCGAAATCCGTTTCCCTTTGTAACCCCTGGACAGAATAGCCGCCTTAAATCCTTTCCTGCCAGCCCACTCGGCAAGCATAGCTACGAACGGCGTCTTACCAGTGCCCCCTACTGTTATATTGCCAATGCTTAGAATGTAGGTGGAAAGCGATCTGGTTTTAAGAGCACCAATTTTATAGGCAACAAGCCTCAACCGCACACCAAGGCCATAGATAAAAGAAAGGATCGTAAGCAAGGCAGTGAAGGCGCTCCATTTTTTCCTTTCATGGATATTCGACCAATTAAACCATTTCATCGCTACAGATCTTCCCCTTCTTGCCACATTCAGGTCCTATCCCCTGTTCCAACCCGGGAAATACAGAGCATTTAATCAACTCAAGTAACTCAAAGAACACAACAAACTCCATTAGCTGTTGATGTATGGTTTCAGAATCCCCATTACCCTTTCAAGAGCACCTTGGTTCCCTTCGACAAATGCCTCAGCCCTTTTGCCTATCTGCCTTCTCATGTCCTCTTGCCCCAAGAGTTCTCGCATAACAGAAAGTAAATCCGATTCATCGACCACTCTTTTTCCACCACCACACGCTACCAGTAATCGCGACATGGCATCGAAGTTAAATGTGTGAGGGCCAAAAACCACTGGTATCCCAAAACTCGCCGGCTCCAGCAGATTATGACCTCCAAAGGGCGTCAGGCTCCCACCCACAAAGGCCACATCGGCCACGCCATAGACCTTGCTCAACTCCCCAATGGTATCGAGGACGAAAACGTTGTATGTTTCACCTTGTGATGGTAGCTGGGTTTTTCTAATAGCCTTGAAGCCGCGGTCTCGGGCAAGGGATACCACTGCCCCAAACCGAGAAGCCTCTCTTGGGCATATTATGAGCGAGAGGTTCGAGAATACCTCGAGAAGTTTCCCGAATACATTGAAAATAATAGTTTCTTCGGGGTCATGAGTACTTCCTGCTACCCAGATTGGCCCCTCCTCGACGCCCAATAGCTCAAGCCATCTGCGGCGCGCCTGCTTTTCAAGGGGCTCCCATTGCTGATCGAACTTAATGTTTCCAGAAACCCTTACCTTACCGCGTGAAACGCCCGTTTCAAGCATACGAGCTTCGTCTAATTCTGTCTGCATGAGCAATAGTCCAAACTGGTTCACCACTGTCCTGACCAAGAATCGCCATCTAGCGTAGGCCTTTCCAGTACGGGGAGAAACCCTGCCGTTTATTAGGATTGCGTTAATCCCCCTCTTTTTTAGCAAGGAAATCAATCCCGGCCAGATGTCTGTCTCTACAAGAATGAAAACACCTGGCATGATCATGTTTATCATCCTCTTATTCGACCACCAGAAGTCAAGAGGCATAGGTACCAGGACATCGACCGTATCCTTAAGCTTTTCTCCGGCAACTTGTAAACCGGTAGTTGTTTTGACGGAGAGTACAACCTCTCGGGATGGATATCTCGTCTTGAGCGCTTCAAGCACCGGGATCGCCGAAAGGACTTCCCCAACCGAAAGGGCATGTACCCATACCCTCCCCTTTTCTGGCATTTTGAGACGTGGAAGGTTCAAGGCCAGCCTCTCTTTAAGGCGGTCCCTGTTCTCAAAAACGCAAAACAGAGGGAAGCCGACAATAATCGCAAGGGTGCTCAGGAAATGATAGACGCCAAACATGGAATAGAATGTTTCTTTAATTATAACTCTAAGAATCTATTTTTAATGCTAGAATGAGGAAAGCTTATCAGGGAGAAGTCTTTATCTGGCCTCTCCTTTGACAAGACTCCTCGCCCGCGGCAACCAGAACCAACAGAGGCACCATATGGCACCCCCCTCTTATCACCAAATCCCACCTCTTTCAAGCAGTTTGGACTTTTGGATATGCCCCCGTGTGCTCTACTACAAGTAGCCTTTCACTCCCGCCGCATCCGAAAGCCCGACAAAAGGGCGAACAAGGAAGCTGGGTCCCCATCAAGCCAAGGGCTCAATCAGGTTCATCAGGTAACGCCGCAAGGTATCCAAGGCATACATGGAGGCACGCAATTGGTCCGGGCTTCCGCGACCCCCGAATTTGAGCACGTAGTCCTTAAACTCTTTTCCGTCATACAGAATAATAAAAGTTTCGCCCAGACTAAGGTTAAACACCTTCTCGTCAGGCTCTGGGAAGCACATGACCGCTAACCCAACATCGGCGCCCGATCGGCATGTTACAGCTTCCGCGAGCAAGCGGCTCAGGTTGCGATGGTCCAAGACCTCGTCTGCACCAGTTTGAAATCTATTCAAGGCTTCTATAGCGCAGGCCTTTAGGAGCCGCCTAACTGAGTCCTCTGTATTGACAACAGCGCCCTCGCAAAATCTGTCTCCGCAGGCCGAAAGGAGTCTTTGCGACACAAGCCCTCCGGTGAGGTTTTCAACCGACACAATCGTAACGCCTGCCTTCCGCACGAGCAAACCCACAACGTCTTCTATGCTTTCTCCGTCACGGCCAAATACATTTACCCCGAGGCGACCGCCTATAACATCGGCCATTTCATCGAGCATACGGTCAATCGTTGCCTCGTCGTTACCCTTGACCGCGATGCGAATATCCACCTGACCCGGGTGGGCGAGTACGCCTACGGTGGGATTTGTGCCCTTGGCCATGAGGTCGGAGATCTTGTCATCCACCGCGCTCTCCCCGAGACCGCAGGTCTTAAGCACGCGGATCTTAATCAACCCCCCGCTCAGATTAAACGTCTTACGGAGGTAAGGAATGATGCGATGTTCCACAAGGTACTTCATCTCAAAGGGAACGCCGGGAAGACAGATCAAGACACTCCCCTCATGTTCTACTATGAATGCCGGCGCTGTGCCGTTGGGGTTTTCCACCGGAATTGAGCCCGCGGGTATCTGGGCCTGCTTTTCGTTATTTGAGCTCATTATGAAGCCCCGGCTGCGAAAGCGCTCGGTTATCTGCCGTAGAAGCCCTGGGTCAACCTTGAGTTTGCGATCGGTAACCAGTGCCGCTATTTCGCGGGTGCGGTCATCCTCAGTAGGGCCAATCCCTCCCGTCACAATGATCACTTGGGAACGCTTCAGAGCGCGACGAAAAATGTCTTCCATGCGCGTCAGGTTGTCACCAACCGCTGTACGGTAAAAGAGGTTCACGCCGACGGAAGCAAGTTTCTCGGCTATCCACGTAGAATTCGTATCTACGATTTGGCCCAACAAGAGCTCGGTTCCTACCGTGATGATTTCAGCGCCTATGTTTTTTCCTCCTCCTTGGCCCATATTCTTCATCCGAAGATCGCTCATTTTTTTATCCTATCAGAGCCGTATCACAGATACTAACCGATGCCCTTCAGTAAGCATATACTCTCCTTCGCCAGAATGCCCCGTCCTTTAGGACGGGGATGATCGGCCTTCGCCAAAGGCTTCGGCCCGACAGAGATGGCGAGGAGAGCCCTCTGAAGCTTTAGCGCCCGTCCTCGTCCGACACCAAAGGCTATGGCCGACGGTGTCCGCAGTAGCCTGTCCATCCTCCGTAGCAGCCTACTGCGGAGCACGGGCTACGGAGGATGGAAAGGAGGGGTTAACCGCGCCGTAGCTCGTAAGAGCGAAGGCGGGCTAAAGGCTATGGAGAGTTCCGCCATCCATTATGAGGATGCCCCGCTCTTCAGAACGGGGAGGCTTCACTCTCAAACAAGACCACTGTAAGGGAAAGAAAATCTCGTGTCAATCACCTTAGAGATCCTATTGAGACCACCTCTTTGATAATGTGATTATCCACCCCAAGATTGATGTGAATCCCTAGCCGGAACAGAGGATCCCCTACCTGCAATTCGTCCATCAAAAAGTTTAATCTTCAAGATGCAATCCGCCTGCTCCAGCACCAATGTATGGCCATTCCGTAACTCAAAAGATTTCAAAAGAAACTGAATAATATACTGTAAATTTAATTAGTTAATTTCTTTTATTGAAGTCTTCTTGTATATTATTGTCAGCCAGCAAAGGCCTAGTGCTTCGATTCGCAAATACAGTCACGTATTTTGACGAATAGAACCGGACGAAATACTCACTTATCACTAAGTCCTGAGTAAATGAATTCGTCATCGAATTTGTGTATTGAAGGAGTTAGTTTGAATTCTACCTTTACCTATTTCTTTATGAGAGGGTTTGCAAGCTCAGCATGGGTTTCGGATATGCTCTCAGATGCGTTCGGATGATGAATTATTCATCAAGTCTAAATGATTGTGTCTTCATATTTCTTTTGACATTTCTAGGTATCGCGAATATATCCAGGCTCCATGAGTTTGGTCAGTTGCCAGGATTTTCAGACCTTTCGATTTCCTAAATAAGATAACTCGTATCAGTTATTGCTCTAAAAAGGTGATGAGACCCTCTCATCGCTTTTTCTCTGTGGGACTATGGATGTGATAAGAAGAGAACTCGTGAAGATTCTGGTTCTTCTCGCAGTGGCGGCCTCACCATGCTGCATGCATGCTAACAGGCATCACACGGCCCCTCTCCCTCGCGATATCTACATATACGATGGATCTTCCTGTGAAGGCCTCGGGAAGGGCGAAATAGAGAAAAAGGTTAAGAGAATCATCTCAAGTATTCGAGACGATAAATACTACCCGGAACTTGATATCTTTGACCCAGACGACGAGACGATCTTTCCAAAAGACCTGGCATCTCATACCTTTATCTGGGAAGACCAATTCCTGCACTCTACGGAATGGCTGATCACAATTCGTTTTGAGAAAAACAACCATGCAATCTACGTTCTGACCGATCAAAATACATGGACCCCGAAAAGAGATCTCTGGGAGCTCTTCAAAGCAAAATCTCTCGAAAAAAAAGCATATATAACCGTGCTCGGTGTCAACGGGAAAAAATCATATGAAATTACAACCAAATCCAGCATTTCCGTATCTACCTCCAAGGACGCGGTCGGCGCACCAATCCTGTACCAGCAGATGCCTCTGCCCTTTGCGTTGGCGAAAAGCGCCCTGAGCTCACTAGGTGGCGTCTCGGTGATGTCTCATCATACAAGGAACCTCCCGTTGTCATGCAAAACGTGCCCATTTGCGCAAACTGTCACTCTTTTTCCCGTGATGGGAAGGTCTTCGGCATTGACATGGACTATGGAGGGGACAAAGGCGCATATGCTTTGACCAAGGTCAGCGAGAATATCTCCATAAGCCGTGACGATTTCATCACCTGGAACGACTTCCAACGATCGGAAAACCCGAGTAGCATGGGGTTGTTTTCTAAGATTTCACCTGATGGACGATATGTTATCAGCACATTGAAGGAGACATCGTTCTTTGCAATGATACCTGACCTCGACTTCTCGCAGCTATTCTTCCCTATCCGGGGCTTGATTGCTTTCTATTCCAGGGATGAGAAGAGATTCTACCCTTTGCCCGGCGCCGATGACCCAGACTACGTTCAAACCTCTCCGGCCTGGAGCCCTGACGGCAGATACGTGGTTTTCTCGAGGGCTAGAGTAAATAAAGAGCTTCTCGAGGTAATCGGCGAAAAGGGTTATCTCGAAATCGGGCCGGATATTCGGATCTCAGATTTAAACAAGAAATACCAGATCCAATTCGATCTCTACAAGATCCCTTTCAATAAAGGAAAAGGAGGCGCTCCCAAACCCCTGCTTGGTGCGAGCAATAACGGAAAGAGTAACTATTTCCCCAGGTTTTCTCCCGACGGTAAATGGATTGTCTTTAACCAGAGCAAAACGGGCTTAGTGCTCCAGCCCGACAGCCGGCTCTATATCGTACCGGCCGAAGGAGGTAGTGCCAGGAGACTGAAGTGTAATACAGCCATCATGACCTCATGGCACAGCTGGTCGCCGAATAGTCGCTGGCTGGTCTTTAGCTCCAAGATCATAAGCCCTTATACACAGCTGTTCTTGACCCACATTCATGAAAACGGCAACGACAGTCCGCCTGTATTCCTTTCACGGTTTTATTCCGAGGAATTCGCTGCCGTTGTGCCCGAGTTCGTCAACATAAAGCAAGCGGCGATCAGGAAGATAGAATTGGTGGACTAGAAAATAGGTTTACCATTTTGGAAAACAGAGACTCCGAGAGCCCCTCCTGTCTGCCCGCTTCCCTTAGACCCATCTCTTAACCCTGATCAGACACATAAGAAGCCCTACAATACGCTCCAGCACTTCCTCCAAAAACATCTCCACGGGCCTCAGGATAGGAGATGCCCGTGCCGCTTTTGTCGATCATACATGAAGATCTGGTTTAGAATGCCTCGTTTCAATCGCTATCCAAATCGGCGAATACGATTGACAAATATCCATAAACATGTATTAATGTCTCAATTCTTAATATTCTTAAAACAAAGGGAAGGGGGTTCATATGAACAAGGGGGAACTAATTGAGGCAGTTGCTATGGATGTCAGTGTCTCTAAAACAGTTGCGGGAAAAGTTCTGGACAGCACCATCGATGCGATGATGGGAGCCCTCGGTAAGGGCGATCGGATAACGCTGGTGGGATTTGGAACCTTCTCGGTGAGCACTAGGAAAGCTAGAAGCGGGAGGAACCCCAAAACGGGAGAACCCATCAAGATTCCTGCCTCGAAGACAGTCAAATTCAAGCCCGGGAGTGCCTTTAAACAGGCGGTCAAATAGACCCATTCTTTAAACTTCGGTAAATCTTAGGAGACTGGCTGGCTGTGAAGCAGCACCCAGCTCTTTTTCTGTGGTTACTTTCAGCAGCAATCAAAACACTCTTGCCAAGCCTTACAGGATCGCGCTTAGTCTAGCCAACTGTAAGCCCCAACAGCAAGCTCGCATGGCACCCATGATGAGGAGACAGGCGAATAAAACCTAACCCGAGTTTATTCAATAAGCTCCAAAACGAATCGCTTGCCTAATTTCTTGGAGGCTGCCCCCAGTATCGTTCTGATGGCCTGCGCGTGACGTCCTTGCTTACCGATTATTTTTCCGAAATCTTCCTTGGCCACTTTCAACTCAATCACAGAGGTCTGCTGTCCCTCTATTTCTGTGACCACGACTTCCTCTGGCTTGTCCACTAGTGCCTTTGCTATGTGTGCAATCAAATCCTTCATCTCACCTCCATTATGATTTCATCACCACGTCACTTCAATTTGCCGTTGGAGCAGATTCTGAACACCCGCGCTTCTTTTCTGCAACAGCAGCTACCCCGATATGTATCGTCTCGCCCCAGAGACACATTGAACCGTCTACCATTACTCCTCTCTGCTCATAGGATAAAGAGAAATTGCCTGGTCATCCTAGTGGCTACGTTTGCGAAGAAAAATTTTATGGTGAGCCCCCCTCTCGATGAAAAACCTTTCTTGGAGTTGATGCGAAGTTCTTTCTTTCGAGTATATCATAAATAGTTTTCGAAAATCTTTCGAAAATGAAATCCGTAAATTGCAGAAGTAAGTACCAATGAATCTATGCTGCCGGTTTGTGCGCATATGCGAACTAGTTTGCATATAGTACTCTACCCAATAGGTTAACACCACCTAATGATATTAATGAGATATCTTGTGCTTGGCTAAGAGGAAGGCCGTTCAAACGCATTTCTACAAGCACCAGATCAAAGGCCTTTCAGGAGATAAGCGGGCACAATTCGAAATATTTCTCCATGAAGTAACCTCTAAATAGATGCTAATTGATTGAAGGAAAAAACTTAACTAAGAGACTAGGAAAGATGTCTGCAGGTCAAGAAAAATCGACTTCTCCTTAAGGCTTCATCTGAGATCTATTTTTTGAATGTTGACCCAAAGCATCTCGAAGGGGAAACCCAAAATCTTGTGGCTGATTCCCGGATACGGAAATTCCAGTTTCTCGCCACAGTCTCTATCTACCAATCGCGCACTTCATTCAGTTAAAATGCGCCGACGGCAACCTTTCGCTTTTTGACAACAAACAAGGGCACTCCGTCACAATTCGATGGATGCCCTTTCTTCAGCTCGCAACCGTTATTGAACTACCGTGACATTTACTGCGGCGGGGCCTTTTTTGCCTTGCTCTATGTCAAAGCTAACCCTGTCGCCTTCTCTGAGGGACTTGAAGCCGTTCCCATTGATTCCTGAATGATGAACAAATACATCAGGACCGCCTTCTTGTTCAATAAAACCGTAGCCCTTGCGGTCATCGAACCACTTCACGATTCCGTTAGCCATAGCGACAACCTCCTTTCAAATAGATTCTCATGGTTCCATACGTCAGGTTGCCACTTTTAACAAATGGATCTTTCCCTGAGAACGAAACCCGAACACACATAAACACCTACATTTATTAATACTAGGTATAATAGCCTGTTTCTGACCAAAATCAAGTTAATATTGATAAAAGGTTCCTTTTTCGCTGCTACCCATTGCGTTAGTTTTTAGAATCCTGCAAAACTTAATTCTCCAAACTACTTACCATAGAACCCCGCCTCTCAGTGTGAGAAGCAGGACTCAACCGTCCATTACACAGCAGCCGAAATCAAGGGTTACGATAATGGGCTCATGACTGGTCAGGGCCAAAACCTCATCCAGTGCTTCTACTGGTCCAGGCACTACCTTAAGAATCAGTCATGGGATTGCTTTTTGAATAGTGCCAAAGGCGGCCAATGCCGCGGATGCAAGAACGATCTTCTTTGCAGTTGACTGATCAACGAAGTTCAGAAAACCTTCCATGGAAGCCAGCCGCTCTCGAGCTCTTGATTTGATCTCATCTTTAAGCTCTTGTGAGATTCGCATTTGGGGCAGTTTTTTTGCCTGTTCAGGGTCTTTGATTGGAAAATTATAGTCATTCTCTTCAATTCTTATATTCAACGAAGCGCCTTGACCGGTATCAGGTGAAAGGTTGAATTCGATAGATCCAATTTTTTCTAATAAAGCATTCCAGTCCAATTTCTTCACCCCTTATTGTTGACTACGTTCTATAGAGTGAACACTATTCTAGACACTAAACATTCAGAACAAAACCCCGCTTCTCTTCCTGAGGAGCGGGGCCAAGGTACTCATTTCACAGTACCGTTGATGAACTCATTTGGCCAATCTGCCTTGCATTTAGAGATAATCACCACCTCAATTGCAGCATTTACTCCGTACTTACATTCACAGACCTTTCATACCTGCGCTATATTTGAACCCCTAAGCCTCCGCAGGCAGTTCGACAATAAACTTTGTGCCCTTTGGTTTGTTATCCTCGACTCTAATAAAACCGTTATGATCGTTGATTATTCTGCTCACGATGGCCAGTCCCAGTCCGGTGCCGGACTTCTTGGTTGAGAAATACGGCTCAAAAAGGCGATCTTTATCTTCTTTCGGTATGCCGGTACCGGTATCAGTAATCTCAACCCTGAGAACCCCTAATGGCTCATCGTAGTCAAGGGTGACGGTGATCTTCCCCTTACCAGGGATGGCAGCCACAGCATTATCCAGGAGATTAATCATAACCCGCTTCATCTGCTCTTTGTCGAGCTTTATGGTCGGAACATTATCATTGTCGACAAAGTTGAAGGTTATGTCCTTGCGCGCCTCTTTGTATAAGAGAATTGCGTCCTGAATGATCGGTTTGATATTGTCGGGCACCGGATTGGAGGCTGGCATGCGGGCAAAATTGGAAAACTCATTGACCAAAACCTTCAGCTCTTCAACATTGTCGATGATCAACCGCGTACACTCGTCAAAGACGTCGCCATCTTCCTGCGCCAAGCGTTCACCGTACTTTCTCCTCAGCCTTTGCGCTGAAAGCTGTATGGGGGTCAACGGATTCTTTACCTCATGGGCAATACGTCTGGCCACCTCTCGCCATGCAGCCATTCTCTGTGCCCTTTCCAATTCAGTGAGATCCTCGAACACCGCGACTAGTCCAATGTAATTGCCGTGATCATCCCTCAATACCTTCATCGAGATCAACAGCTTTAGAGATCGACCCCTGATCGTAATGCCCATCTCCCTTTGCATGAACCCCTTATTGAAGAGATTCTTGTCCGCCATAAACCCGCTAATGATTGACTGATACTTACGGCCGAGCACCTCCTTGTAATGTCTTCCGATCATGTCGTTTGCGGAAATGTTGAGCATTTCTTCAGCGGACTTATTGATGGTCGAAATGATCCCGTGGGCATCAGCGGATACAACACCGGCAGCCACGTTTTCCAGAATCGTTTCCAAATACAGCCTCCGCTGCTCCGATTCCCTGGTGCTCCTCATTAAATCTCGGTTAACCGTATCGAGTTTTTTCCTGCCATCCCGTAAATCCTTGGTCATCTTATTGAATGAATCCACCAGAACACCCATCTCGTCCTTGGGCTGCAGGTCGATACGAAAGCTGTAATCACCAGCTGCAATCCTCTCGGTAGCCTTAGCGAGCTCCTCCATAGGTACCGTCATTCCCTTAGATAGATAAAACCCGAACCAGGCCGCCGAAAAGATGACCAGAATCGTTACAATGGACAAGGTAATCAAGTGGCTTAGTTTCATTGGCTTCTTGAGCATCTTGAGCTGTTTGTAGCCTTGCAGACCCTTATCAATGGTCGCCAGTCTGGTGGAAACCATTCCGGGGATAAACTTCGCTACGAAAAGTGCACCCACCTGTGCCTTGGTCTCGGTCCGAGAAAATATGGGAACAATTCCCCTTACCAGATCGCCATGGGAGGCGGTTTCAATATCCCGAATGTCAGTTGAGTCCTTGAAACTCTTTCGCAGCAGGTCAACGCTGGGGCCCTTAAAGGGCTTGAGATCAACGCTTCTATCATTAGCTACCGCCCTCGATTCAAACTTTGAGGAAAGTATCTGTATCGTGGAAAGATTGTATTCTCGCCTCTTTTCCTCTACGAATGCCTGGAGCTGATCTGCACGGGATACCAGCATATATCCTTCATGAGTAATTAACGAACTCAAGCTGTTGCCAAATGCCAGAACCTCCTCCTCAATCCTGTTATAGTAGTCCTGCCCTGCTTCTAAGGACTTCTGGAGGGACTGCTCGATTTGAAGATTAAACCAGTAGTCGATGGAGAGAAAAATAAACTGTACGGAAACAAAGAAAATAATGATTGTTGGCAATAGAGAGAGGATTACAAAGGCAAATACCAGCTTAGCCCTCAGGCCGGAGCCCATCACCTTCCTCTTCCTCTCGAACACCAATTTAACCAGATTTCTCATGGTCAGAAAGAGGAGGACAAGGACCAGGATGACATTGATATTAATGAGGGCAAAGATGAGGATGCTGTCTGCAATGGGTAATTCGATACCCAGATCCAGGATCTTCGTTCCTAAATAGGTGAGGAGGATAATCGTGGGCAGGATAATACATATGGTGATTATTTCCCGTCTACGCCTCTTTAGATCTTGGCTAGTGGTGTTTCCCAGCTTTTTCATGGTTCTCAGTACTGAAACCTCACCGTATACCAGTCAGTTTCAAAATCCCATAGAGAGAGAAAAAAGAATACATAGTTTAAATAGAACGGCAATTCGATCTTATCGAGTTCTGCCTTCATCCTCAAATGATACTCGAGCCCCCTCTTGAGGTTATCCAGACTTGTCACAGTCAAGGCCACCACATCTGCCATGAGTTTTTTTGCCTCTTCAAAGTCCTTAGTTATGACTTTCTTGTTGATTTGCTCAGGCAAGAAGAGGGTGAATTCGTTTTTCAAGGTGTTGTATTGTATCGTATGAGTCAGCGTGATGTCAGCCAATTTGATATCGAGCCACGTCGGCTTGACCTGATACAATTTGACAACAAAGGTGAATTTGGTTGAAATCCCGTTCATGATGGCCTTGTTCATCTCCTCGGTAAAACAATCCTTTACCTTAAAATACACAAGGAGATCATCGCGCGTATTGGTGACGATAATATCAGATAGGTGGGCCTCTTTTTTGGCCCAAGTCGACTGAGGTAAAATGCAGACGAGGAGAAAGATACCTAAAGCATAAAGAGAATGCCTTTTCAGCATAGTATTTGAAGCACGATTCCTTTTGATACCTTAGAGCGAAGGCCCTCCCCACCTGCTTTGGTTAGGGCTAACGCTACCCCCTGCCAACGAACACGGGACACCAAATCATGGGAAAGAAGGTTAAAGGTTCTGTTTGCAGTTCCGATTAGGATATCATAGAAAAAAGGCGGGATTATTGCAAGGCATAATAATAGTAAAAGAACTGCCCCAGAAACTGGCAGCTCGTATGGGCAATAGCTATAAGCTGGTATCTCTTCAGGCAGACACCAGATCTAGGGTACCAAAGGACGGTATCTTCACGTCATTGCACTCTTGCGCATTCTCAACCTGTACCACGTCCCAACACTTTTCCAGTGCCATGAATTTCCTGAGCAATTTTTGATTCAAATAATGCCCAGATCTCTCCACGACAAAATGCCCGATCGGTATATGACCGAGTATCGCCAGATCGCCTATGAAGTCAAGGATCTTGTGTCTCACGAACTCATCTTTGTATCGCAAGCCGTCCTCATTGAGGACCCTAAACTCATCCATCACAATGGCATTGTCCAATGAGCCACCCTGAGCCAGGCCGTTATTCCGAAGCGTCTGAACGTCTTTCAAAAACCCGAACGTTCGAGCCCTGCTGATCTCCTGGACAAAGTTCGATTGTGAAAACGACAGCTCATAGATCTGATCCTTTATCAAGGGATGATCAAAGTCGATCCTGTAGGTTATCTTTAACTCATTGGAGGGGTAGAGGTGTACGGACCGGTTTCCATCCTCAACAGAGACCTGTTTTGTTACAAGGACAAACCTCTTGCAACTATTTTGCAAAGTGACGCCGGCGTTCTTTAGCAGCCAAACAAAGGGCGCGGAGCTACCGTCCATAATGGGAACTTCTTCACCGTCGATTTGCACCAAGGCGTTGTCGATCCCCATACCAAAAAAGGCAGCCATAATGTGCTCTACAGTGGAAACACTCGACCCATTAAAACCAATAGTAGTAGCATTATTCGTGGCAACTACATGATCAAAAGAGGCCCTGACCGCACAACACGGTGAGATGTCGACACGCTCGAAAATTATTCCAGTGTTCGGTGGCGTTGGTTTTATGGTTATATTGACCTTTTTACCTGAATGCAAACCGATACCCGTACAACTAATGTCTTTCGCCACCGTTCGCTGCCGTAAGTCCATTGCAACTCCCTTAACAAAGAAATCGTCTAGGAAAATATCTGACTTCACAAATACAGGTAATACAGCAAATGCTGTACCAACTCAAAAACAAAATCAAATGAAACAGAAAATATATTTAACTGATTGCAATTATTGCTTTATTAAAAAACCACTGTCGTTTTGTTTCCTTTCTTATGTAACAGATGTGTCAGTTTCGCCACATTCCTTGTGTCGAATTAACACACCTTAAGGATTTGATCTCTGCTGCAGGAAAAGTGTAATCGACGCATGGCCAAATACCCAAAATGCGCTGAGCCAACGTTACCTGCGGGACTCGTGCCGCGATGAGGGCAATGGTGCGCGCAAGTCACATGCCGCCACCAGACATGAGCGCTTGAGGAGGGCCATTAGGGGGGCAATGCAATAGTCTTTGGTGGCCGGCCGGAAAAGGGATTTCGCCCCCCCGCTATCGGAGATATTCGGATTTCGAATGTGTTGACGTACCTCAATCGTTTGTCCGGAAAAGCGTATGCTGTTCCCAACCCGCTTAATTACTGAGATGGGCAATGTGAAGCCAAAAAAGCATGAAGGCTGGGAATCCTTAATCCAAGAACGGTAGATGAGCTGTCGTGGACTGTCCACTGCGCTTTTTTCTTGTATTTGGACAAGGTTTCCATCTAAAATTGAATACATGTTTCGGGTTTTTCGGTATCTTTCAATATTCGTGGTCTTTCTTCTTATTTGCGGGTGCTACCCTCTCGTTAAGAAGGAAATCAAGGAACCCGGCGACGCGCTTCAGAGGCAACGGTATTTTTGGCCGGAGTTTCAGGATGACATGGACATCCAGTCCCTGAGCCTTGCCATCGAAAGAAGTTTGGAATACCTAAACCGCCTGGATCAAGGTACCGTTTTTGCTTACGGACCTGATGCGTATCCCGTTGAACATATCCGGCATTCTTTAGAGACCTTTTCCCAGATCATCAAACAGAACTACGACGTTAAGCGATTTAGCAGGGAACTACGAAGGAGATTCTTGCTTTACAGGGCAGCCGGCTCTCGGGGAAGCAGAAAGGTTCTGTTCACCGGATATTTTGAGCCGGTATTGGAGGGAAGTCTTGCCCCTGATTCGGTTTTTCAGTATCCAATATATGAAAAACCAGACGATCTTTTGAAGATCGATCTGGGTCTCTTTCGGCCCGAATGGAATGGACAGCGCCTAATGGGCAGGATAGATGGCGAGACGGTGATCCCTTATCATACGCGGAAAGACATAGCGGAAGGAAAGGTGCTTGAAGGGGAGAACCTCGAGATCGCCTGGCTCAAAGATCCCCTCGACTCAGCAATACTTCAGATTCAAGGCTCAGGAACGATAAAACTGCCTACGGGAGATTCAATCCGGGTTGGCTATAGTGCCGCAAATGGCCATCCGTACAGGAGTATCGGAAGGTGTCTCATCGATAAGGGATACATAGAGCCCGAAAACCTATCCCTTCAGACCATCCGATCCTTCCTTAACGATCGACCCGAAATAAAGGATGAGATACTGAATTACAATCCATCCTATGTGTTTTTTCGTCTCCTCGACACCGGCCCTCTCGGCAATATCAACGTTGCCCTGACACCGGGAAGATCACTTGCCCTTGACAGTAGGTTGTTTCCAAAGGGGGGGCTCACATTCGTTCGCTGCCAGATGCCGGTTGCAGGAGAAGACGGAACTATAGTCCGGTGGATACCGTTCTCACGTTTTTTTCTGAATCAAGATACGGGAGGTGCAATTAAGGGAGCCGGGCGGGCGGATATCTTCTGGGGCAGCGGAGAATATGCCGAGCTGGCTGCAGGCCATCTGAAGCATGAGGGCGAGGTTTATTTCCTGGTCTTAAAACCAGACTCCGAGAATGACCGCTGAATCTCGTCACCGGTCCTTTGCCCTGCACTGGGCATCCTCCCACTCTTGCCTCGATTCACGGCTCACGATTAATGCGGGAATGGAGTGTCAAGTCCTCTTAGTCCCTATTCGGGAAAAGACGACTTGCAATCGACTGAGAACTACCTTTTTGCGAAAGACCTAGATCGAAAACTTGGAAAAATCTGCCACCTGAAAAAACAAGGTCCGTAAGTTCATCAGAATTGCAAGCCTGTTTTCCCTCACGCTCCTATCCTCCGCCATGACCATAACTTGCGAAAAGAACTCGTCAATAGGTCCATTTAATGCAGCTATTACGCTCAGGGCTTCAAAATAGTTTTCGCCCTCTATCTCCCTGATCGCTTTGTCTTTTACATCCGTGAAGTCCTTCCATAAATCCTCTTCGCTTTTGCTCTCAAAGAGTTCCGGAACCACCTCCCGAGACCCCTCAAAATCCTTGAGCATATTCACGATGCGCTTGTAGGCAGTGGTCAGTGGCTCAAAAAACTCCGACTGGTCTCTAAATCTTTGAAGCGCCGCGATCCGCTTTTCAACCTGATGCAACAGGCTGAAGTCACTGGTCATAACGGCGTCAATAAGATCATGGGGAATGTGTTCTGACAACAGCATATTTCTGAGCCGTTCCTTGATGAAGGTGAGGACCCTCTCAATCAACTGCGCCGAGTCGAATGAAAGAGACTCGCTTAAGATCGATGCTGACTTCCCTACAAAATCCGGTATTGAAACGATGATGTTCTTGTCTCTCATGATCCTGATGATCGCCAGTGTCTGTCGTCTGAGGGCAAAGGGATCCGCCGTACCCGTTGGCTCGAGGCCTATTGCAAAAAATCCTACGATGCTATCCATTCGATCGCCGAGTCCAACCAGCGACCCGGCCAGTGATTCAGGCAGCTTACTGTCAGCCTGAGTCGGGAGATAATGGTCCGATATTGCGCGACACACATCTTCAGCGTGCCCATCGAATCGCGCGTAGATCTCACCTATCACGCCTTGAAGGGATGGGAATTCCATAACCATCTCAGTAACCAGATCACACTTGCATAATCTCGCAGCAAGTCGCACCTCGTGAGTCTTTTCCGGTGCTGCCTTCTCGGCCAGGTATTCAGCCAACCTGGTGAAGCGTTCCACCTTGGCAAAAGAAGTCCCCAGTTGGGCGTGATAGATAACCTTCTTTAAATCCTCCAACCTGTCTTCAAGGGGTCTTTTCCTGTCTTCTTTGAAAAAGAATCCGGCATCAGCCAACCGAGCCCGTAGAACCCTTTCATGCCCTTCTTGAACGATAGATTCATCTCGTGCGACCGTGTTATTGATGGCGACGAAATGGGGCAATAATCGACCCTCATTGTCTCGAACTGAGAAATATCTCTGATGCTTTTTCATGGCCGTTATGAGCACACGGTCAGGGAGATCGAGAAATTCCTTGTCAAAGCTTCCGCACACAGCAGAGGGGAATTCGACCATATTAGTTACCGTCGAGAGTAACTCCGGGTCTTTGAGGATTGTTCCCGATATCTTCTTGACAGCCGCTTCTGCAGCCCTTTCTATCTCCGCCTGCCTCTCGTTTTGATTAATAATCACGAACATTTCCTTCATCTTCCCCAGATAATCCTCGAGACCATGTACTTCTGCGGCCTGGGGTGCCATGAAGCGGTGGCCCTGAGTTCTATTACCGCTCTTCACACCGGCGACCTCGAAGGGGATGACCTCACCATTGTAAAGGGCGAGCACCCAGTGAATGGGACGTACAAAGGAAAATGCTCCACTTCCCCAGCGCATCGACTTTGGCCACGGTATACTCGCAATCAACTCCGGCATGACCTCAGAGAGGATCTCTTTTGTAGGTCTCCCGCAGAGCTTACGACTAACGTGCACATAGTCGCCTTTCGGCGTTTCTATAATTCCCAACTCATCTACGGAAACACCGTGCCGCTGGGCAAAACCAAAAGCAGCCTTTGTGGGATTTCCCTGTTCATCGAAGGCGGCCTTTTTCGGAGGCCCCGTCATTTCTTCTACGGTATCTTCCTGTTTGTCTGCGACGGCCCTCCCGACCAAAACGAGTCGCCTTGGTGTTCCGTAGGCGGTGATCCCCTCTCTAATCTCGATTCGATTGTCTCTCAAGCAAGATTCCGCAAGACTCGTCAGCTCTTCGAGTCCTTTCTCGATGTAGTCCGAGGGGATCTCTTCCGTGCCTATTTCTAAAAGCAGTTCACCAAGCATATATCCTCTCTTTCTATTCGTCTCTTAAGCGACATCGGAATTCCAGCAGTATAGAGAGATATGGATAATATCCGCGCGAAAAAATTCGAAATCCTAATATCGAAATTCGAAACAATTCTCTAATCTTCTAAATCCAAATTAAAAAAACAACTTAACTCATTGTTTTTTCAAATAGTATTGTTTTGAGTATTTGGAAATTCTTATTTCGGATTTGTTTCGGATTTCGAGTTTCGAATTCTATATTTCGAACATTATATATCCGCAGATACCAAAAATATAGCCGAGCTCAGCTTCCTTGTCTCTTTCCCCCCATGAGGGGGTACCCCATCTCTTCTCTTTGGGCCAGATAAGTCTTGCTCACCGATCGCGCCAGATTTCTTATGCGATCAATGTATTGTGTTCTTTCTGTGACGCTGATAGCACCCCTCGCTTCGAGGATATTAAAGATGTGCGAGCATTTGAGGCAATAATCATACGCCGGCAGCACAATCCCCCTTTCGATAATCCTCAGAGATTCCTGCTCACACATATCGAACATCTTTGAAAGCATGTCTGCATCAGCAAGCTCAAAGCAGTAAACGGAGTTCTCCCATTCCCCCCGTTTGTGGACATCCCCATACGTAATCCTTTCATTCCACATGAGGTCATATACGCTATCTTTCCCTTGCAAATACATAGCGATTCTCTCAAGCCCATAGGTTATCTCCACGGAAATAGGGTCAAGCTTAATGCTGCCTGCCAGCTGAAAGTAGGTAAATTGCGTGATTTCCATACCATCCAGCCACACTTCCCATCCGAGACCTGATGCGCCCAGGGTAGGAGATTCCCAGTCATCCTCAACGAATCGTATATCGTGTTCAAGCGCTTCTATGCCCACACTCTTCAGGCTTTTAAGATACATCTGTTGTATCTCCAGGGGTGAAGGCTTGATAATCACCTGGTATTGATAATAGTGGCCGAGCCGGTTTGGATTCTCTCCGTATCTCCCGTCGGTGGGCCTTCTTGATGGTTCAACATAGGCAACAGACCATGGCTCAGGGCCCAAAGCCCGTAAGAGGGTGGCCGGATTAAAGGTCCCGGCTCCAACCTCCAGATCATAAGGCTGCTGGATCACACAGCCCTGATCAGCCCAGAACCTCTCTAATGCAATAATCAGCTCCTGAAACGTCATGAACGCCTTACTCGTTATAGGTTAATTGTTGACTATTTCCTGGTAGTTATTACCGAGAGCATCAAATAGTCTGCAATTGCATTATACCCTGCTAAAAAGTCCAGCGAAAAATATCACCTACCTGTACCTAAGTCAAGGGTGTAACGCAGGGCGATCCTTACTCCAAATACTTCGCAGATTTCAGCTGCCTCCCTAAGCAATGTTCAATATGTGCCTTCAAAACCGCTTCCAGCTCCCGTATTGCGCCGTCATTGAATTCTACGACCTCCGGCAACAGCCGATCAGATGACTGAAGATCATGAAGAATCCGAACCGTATCAGGCTCCATTCCGGGCATCACTGCCGATTCTCTCTCACAGGCCATGCAAACTATGGAGCCGTCGAGAGGATAAAAGAGTGCCCTCCCCTCCCCCTTGTACTGTCTGGCACAACGGCTGCATCTGGAAAGATTGATTCCAAAACCCCCTATCTTCATGGCTCGTGCCTGGAACGCGAGCATGCACTCCTCGCTTGCGTGCCCGTTCGAGAGAGTGCCCAAGGCAAGTCTCAGAACCTCAAACATCCCGAGGCTTGGCACATTTGGTGGAAAAAGGATTTCCATCAACTCCACCATATAGCTCGCCCTTAGCAGCAGCCGGTAATCTGCTCGTATGCCCGGAAAGCCATCAAGCAATTCACAAGACTCAAGCCAAACAAGATCACCACTCCTTTTTTCTCTGAATTCGATATGTACCAGGGAAAACGTGCTGAGAGAATTAACAAACCGTTTCGAACTTCGGCGAGCCCCCTTTGCAATACCTCTCAGGTTTCCGTATTGAGCGGAAAAAAAGGAGACCAAAAGGTCCGATTCACCCAGATCCCTGGTCCGCAAAATGATGGCCTCTGTCTTCTTTAGCTCCACGGTTCGTGACCGTTTTTATTGAGAGTTATGGGTTTTCCATTGGCCTACTTCTTAGCCACAGTTACAAGTGGTTATGCTAACTGTCAAACGAGAGAGCATAAATGTCAACTCAAATGTTGGCCTTCATGAATCAGGAGCTCACGCTTTCAATGCGAGCCTGCCAACAACTGCCGGCCCCGGAGAGCCCTTGTAATACCTATGATTAGACGATTAAGTCAAGATCCCAAAAAAACGAAAGGCCCTGCTCAAATCGTAAAGCAGGGCCTCAATCCTTATTTCATGGTGGAGCCCCACGCGCAAGCGCGTGGCACCTCCACATTCTTCGGCGGAACCCGCCGAAGCATATCCGCCTTCGTCCCAATAGGACTACGGCGGATTACCCTGCCGAGCATTCATCCACGGGCAAGCCCGTGGCTTTCTGCG
>DATKZQ010000011.1:0-11038 GCA_035527895.1 Desulfatiglandales bacterium | reverse complement strand
GTGATGTAGATTACCGCGACACATGCCCGCAAACCGCCTATCTAGATCTTGCAACGGGTGAAGTCGTTTGGGTATTCGAAGAAGACGAAGATGCGGAGATGTACGCAGGTATCGAACCCGAACAAAATGAGGCCGTGAGAGCTGGAATTGAAGCTTCTCCGGAAAAGTATATCGAGATTCCCGGGCGTGACCATTCCGAACACCACGAGATCCTGCGTGAATTCTTGGCCTCAGACTGGACCGAGCACAAGGAGCTCAGGATCAGAGCGAGGGAAGCGTATACAGGGTCGATCGGGGGATGGATAGACACGATCGACAATCGAGCCGTTGTACATGCATATTATGATTTTCGGGAATCCAGAATCAAGGAGATGGTGAAGGAGTTTCTCTATGAACACGATATCAGTCCTCTCTGGCGATAAGCGCCGCCTATCAACCCTTCAAAGAAAGAGGCCCAGGAGCGCTCTTGACCCTTTTTGGTCTCGGTAGGAATATATTCAGCCTCTTCGGATTTGCCACGGTGAAGTGGATATACGCTCAGCTTGCCGGCAGCAGTTACGATTGAGCTTCATTGTGTTGCCGGTTTACGCTTGACACAGGGTCGTCTCTATCCTTACACTCCCTCCCGAAAAAACCAAACCGTTGAAATGAGAGGAAGCGGTCGGGGATTTCTTTGATTCGTGGAGGTGGAGGCAAGAAGTGCCTCACCAGCGCTTGCACGAGGAGACGACTTCAAAAAGAAGGAGGATTATCACATGAGTTTGAAGGATAAATATGCGGTAGTGGGAGTCGGATACACGCCTCAGGGGCGAGTTCCGGATAGGACATCCCTCAGCTTCCATGTGGAAGCCTGTGCCAATGCCATAAAGGATGCGGGCCTCAGCAGAGAGGACATCGACGGACTCATCTGCTACCGTCACTTTCCGGCCCCGGCCGATGAGGTGGATGTTACCCCTTATCTCGTGGCGCAGCATCTAGGGCTCAATCCCAGATACCTTAGTCAGGATGCCAACTGATCCAGGAGTCACCTTCACCACGCAGTTGGCGTGCTCGAGGCAGGACTCTGCAACTATGTTGTCATCTCCTACGGTGACAATCCCCTTTCATCCGAAGGAATGAAGAGCGTTTTCATGGAGCGTGCAGGCAATGAGGCCATATTCGGCCATTCCGGGGCCACCGCCGGCTATGCCCTGGCTGCCCGAAGGGCAATGCACACCTTTCACACCGGACCAGAAACATGGAAACACATTGCAGTTGGACAGCGCAAGTGGGCCAACCTCAATCCCAGCGCCATGATGCATGGGCGCACCATGAGCTTCGAGGACTATTATGGTTCCGACTGGTTAGTTGAGCCCTTTCGTCTTTTCGACAACTGCCTGATCACCGATGGCGGTCGAGCATGTGTGGTGACCACTGTGGAGAGGGCCCGCGACTTGAGGCATCCCCCTGCCGTTATCATGGGTTTGGGTCAGCATAATCCGTCATACGATATCCAGCAGGCACTGCACATGGCAGGCCCAACTGGGGCTAAGATCGCAGGCCAGACTGCATTTGAAATGTCCGGTATTACCCTCGACGATGTGGATGCCTGTGAAATCTATGATTGTTTTACCTACACCGTGGAGATCACCCTGCAGGACTATGGCTTCTTTAAACCCGGCGAAGGGGAGGATTGGTTTCGGGATGGCAGGATTGAACCCGGCGGCAGCATGCCCGTCAATACCTCTGGCGGGCAGCTCTCTGAGGCCTATTTCATGGGCCTTACCCCCCTTACCGAGGCCGTTATGCAGATAATGGGTCGGTGTGGGAAACGGCAATTGGGGCCTGAGACCAACACCAAAAGGCCCGAGATAATCCTGTGCAACGATAATGGCGGAATTCTCCAGACACATTCCTGCTACATACTGAGGAGGTTGTAACGCAATGGAATACCTGAAGCCCTTGCCCAAACTCAACGCAGACACAAAGCCCTTTTGGGACGGGTGCAGCGATCATGAGCTCCGATTTCAGAAGTGTACGGAGTGCGGTCACGTGCGCTGGCCTCCCTCTATTATCTGCCCGTTGTGTTACTCGAACAAGACGGAGTGGATACGCGCCAGCGGCAAAGGAAAGGTCTTCAGTTTCGTTGTCTACCATAAGGCCTACCATCCCGCTTTTGAAGCTGATCTCCCGTACGTGGTCGCAATCGTCGAGCTCGAGGAAGGGCCCCATTTCCTCACCAATATTGTTGGCTGTGATCCCGGTGCAGTGAGTTGCGAAATGCCCGTAGATGTCATCTGGGAGGATGTTACCGAAGAGTTCAGTCTGCCCAAGTTCAGGCCTGCAGAGTAGACCAATCGGGATGCGGGTCACGCCTGCCCTTGGCTCTTGTTTGTAACTACTGCTGTGCCTCCCGCGGTTTGGCCTAATAATCCAATCGGGACGGCTCGGAAGGGCGCCGTCCCTTGTACCCGTTCAATCGAGCTGATATCCCTCCCTGCAGGGGATTCCGGTTCGATGCCCCGCTTTTAGTGTGGCTTATCTCCTCCCCGCTTAATCGCTTCTCACCATTTGCATCTTCATCTTTCGACATGAAACGAACGATATGATAAAGTCGACTATTGGGAGTGCTGGTATCGGAAAAATACTGAAACCGGAGTACAAAAGTTCTCTATAACCTGAGGAGCAATGAAATGAAATGTGACAAATGTAGGGAGGTTATCGAAGAGGGAGAAGAACGAGAACTACATGGGCGGACCTTATGCGAGGATTGCTATACCGTTTTTGACTCTTGTTGAGTAATCGGGTAAAAAGGGGGAACAAGAAACCGGGAGGAGGCATCAAAATGAGAGACAGACGATACCGCCCGCACAAGAGGCCACGGTCCGGAAAGATAGCCAGTAATGAATCCTTTGAGGATCTTCTGAGAGAAACGAGAAAAGGCAAACCCGGGGAAAGCGATTACAGAGAACGTTCACTCAGGATTCACGGGCTTATCTGTGCTAAATGCGGGAGAGAGTTCACGCACAAAGATAGATACCTCCTGACCGTACACCACAAAGATGGAAATCACAGGAACAATCCGCCTGATGGATCTAACTGGGAAAACCTGTGTGCTTACTGCCACGAGGATGAGCACAGCAGAGAACTGCTTGCCGATTATTATAAGGATGATGAATAGGGGTGCCTTTTTCTCTTTTTGCGAGAAGGGATGGGGTTTCCCTCCTTGGCATAGCTGGTTTGGAGATTTTCAGAGTTGTTGGGCGGAAATTGATCATGTAATTGACAAAAGGTTTTGGTTTGGCGGTGCTAAACTTGGAAACGTGTCTGTAATTATTGAGCACAGCAGTTTACTCCAACTTCATAGATACAGGAGGTGAACCTATGGCGGATGTATACGAACGGTTGAGGGCGCGGTTGGACGACCTGGCTACGGGATATCCTGCCACGAAGAGCAGGGTTGAGATCAAAATACTAAAGCGGTTGTTCACCGAAGAGGAAGCTGAATTCTTCTTACAGCTTCCCCCGCTCCCGGAGACACCGGGGGTCGTGGCCGAGCGGCTGGACCGTGACCCGGAAGAGACGGCAGCGTTCATGGAGAGGATGGCCAAAAAGGGCTTGCTCTTCAGACTCCGGAAGGGCGATTCGGTGCGCTATGCAGCTATACCATATGTGATCGGCATCTTTGAGTTCCAGGTCGGGAGGATGGATCGGGAGCTTGCAGTTGATATGGACGACTATTTCGAAGCGGCCTTTGGCCGCACCATCCAATCGTTCAAAACCCCTGTGATGCGCACCATTCCCATAAACCGCACAATCGCCGTCAAATGGCCCATTGCTCCCTATGAAGACGTTCTGGAGATCTTGGAAAACCAGGAAACCCTGGCCATTGCTCCGTGTATTTGTCGTACCATGACGGCCCTGACTGAAAAGGGTTGCGACAAGCCGGTTGAGACTTGCTTCATGTTTGGCTCTCACGCCCATTACTACGTAGAGAACGGTATGGGTCGGTATATCAGCAAGGAAGAAGCCCGAGAGATAGTCAAACGGAATGAAGAGGTGGGCCTGGTGATGCAGCCCTTTAACGCACAGAAGATTGGCGGTATGTGCAGTTGCTGCGGTGACTGTTGCGGGATGCTCAGGTCTTTGAAGAAGCAGCCCGCTCCTGCCGAGTCGGTTCAGACCAATTATTTTGCAGAAGTGGATGCCGACGAGTGTATCGGATGTGAAACCTGTCTGGACCGATGCCAGATGGAGGCCATCGACACCGTAGAAGACAAGGCGGTGGTCAATCTGGCTCGATGCATCGGTTGCGGCCTATGCGTCACTACCTGTACTACCGGCGCCTTACAGCTTATCAGAAAGCCGGATGACCAGCTCTACCAGCCACCAAAAACTGGTGCCGAAACCTACATTTCCATCGCCAAGGAACGGGGCAAGATTTAAATGCATCCATGTTGGCAACACTCATGCTCGGGAATTGTGGGGATGGGGCCTCCCCTTGATTATTGACTAAGTTGATTGAGATTCATTGGCTCGACTTGACAGCTCGGGTTTATTGCCGAGGTATTGCTCATCGGAAATGAAGACGCCTTATATTACGTTCTTTCCAGAGGTCACGAACAGAGAGTGTAACGAATCAGAGAGCTGAAAAGTGAAGCCTCGCCGCTCTGAACAGCGGGGCATCCTCATAATGGACGGCGAAACTCGCCATAGCCTTTAGCCCGCCTTCGCTCTTACGAGCTACGGCGCGGTAAACCCCTCCTTTCCATCCTCTGTAGCAGGGTAACTGCGGACACCGTCGGCCATAGCCTTTGGCGTCGGACGAGGACGGGCGCTAAAGCTTCGGAGGGCTCTCCTCGCCATCCCTGTCGAGCAGTAGCCTTTGGCGCAGGCCGATCATCCTCGTCCTAAGGGACGGGCCATCCTGGCGAAGGAGAGTAAATACATCACTGATCAAGGTGTGCCCCCATTTTTTTGTCCTTATGTTGTCGGGCCTCCCACCTTTTCACTTTTGCCTTCCCAGAGGCAATTTCCGATGTCCCCCCTCACAGGAAATGTGATTTTCTGCATTTTTTGCTTAACTTCCATTCAAATCATGACGAAAAAATACATACGGTTCATCCCGATGTAGCCCAGTTCATGGGGCCCGCGTCCCGGTGTAAATCTATCACTAAGGGGATTCCTGACATATGCCAAGAATGGACCAAAATCAACGTGTTGCCAGTAACGCACTCTGGTGGGTGTTGGCCCTGATTATTTCATCGGTTCTCACAGCCGGATGTGCTTCCACAACGAGCAGTATTCTCAAGAACGTTGAGAGTGTGCAAGTCTGTCTGAATGGAAAGTGCGGCCCGGCTTCAGGCCGTTTCACCAGAGATGAACTGATTGGCGGTCTTCTTATGATGTTGAAAGCCAACGAGAACTCGGAGGCCGTGTTATGCTCTTCAGATGAGAATTCTCGGGAATGCAAAGCGGAGATGATTGAATGGTTTGTCCAGGGAGGTCCGATACCGGGTCATGCATCCTTTAAGAAACCATACCTGCTCGAGGTTGGGCTGGATAAGGAGACCTCGCAGATCAAATTCAAGATGGATGCCACGGTAAGGTGGATTGGGACTCCCGTGTTCTGTCAGGACGCCTATACAGAGCTCACCGTTACCTCGACGGATCAGATCGTTATTGAGAGTAACTTCGCCTGCACCTGGACACTCTTTCCTCATGGTTGGAATTTTAAGTTCTCCGTCGGCTTTATCGATTTCGATAAGAGCATTATAGCCGGTAATTTTGCAGTCTCGGGCGGCGGGTTACTCACTGTTGGTGCTGGCAGTGGAACCTTTATGATGCGGCTTGCACGAAAAAATACCCTGCTAGCACAGGTAACCGGTGATAGGGCCACGGAGGCTGTACTCATTCCTGTCGGGCAGTTGTCGCCGCAGATACTGGCCGCCCCCGTACCCTTGCGCGAGGAGGTGAAGGAAAGCAAGGGTGAAACCGACCCGGCCGAACGCACCCTGTGGGAGTCCGTTTCCAAAGAAAATAAGGCAGATGGCTATCGGCACTACCTCTCCCGCTACCCTGAAGGTCGATTCGCCAGCACCGCCAAAGCCAATCTCCAAACGATTGAACAGAGAGAAGCCCAAAACAGGGAACTAGCCCTCTGGAGTAAGATCAAGGACAGCGCCGATCCACATGATTTTGAATCTTATATCGCCCAGTATCCCAAGGGGCTCTTCGTCGATCTTGCCTCTGTCCGGGCACAGAGGCTCAGGGCCGCCGCCACCGAGGCTGCAGGGATTGATGCCGAAATGGCATTATGGGATCAAGTCAAGGGCAGTACGGATGTGGATGAAATACAGGTCTATCTTAAGCGCTATCCCAGCGGCCAGTTTGCAGGCACTGCTCGAAATCGCATAAATAGGTTAACCGCTGCCTCCAAAGAAGTGCACGATCTCGAAATGGAAATGTGGAATAAGGTTAAGGATAGTCGCGAGATTGGTGATTTTCAAAATTTTCTTCAGGCATTTCCAAACGGTATTTTTAGCGGTATCGCAAAGTCGCGAATAGAGAATCTAATCAGGCTCGAAGCACAGACCGAAGAGATGGCCTTTTGGAACGGCATTAAAGACAGCTCAGATCCAAAGGATTTTGACGAATATCTCCGCCGCTATCCCGCAGGGCAATATGCGGATCATGCCCGGCGCTTATCGCGGCACCTGGCTTCACTGAAAGCAGAACGCGAGGAGCTGAAACTCTGGGAGTCCGTTAAGGACAGCAAGAATCCCGATGACTTTGATGCATATCTTGCGCAATATCCGGAGGGACGCTTCACCAGGGTCGCCCGCGATCGGCAGAAGGCAGCGGCACTTGCAAAATCTATGGCGGATATCGACTTTGGGCGATACCATGCACTTGTCATTGGAAACAGCGATTACCAGTATTTAAGAGACCTGGCAACGGCAATAAACGACGCAAAGGCGGTCGCATCCCTTCTTGAACAGGCCTATGGATTTGAGGTCACGTGCCTCACCAATGCCAGCCGCAAGCAGATCATTGACGCGCTGAGTCGCTGCCGGCATACGCTGACACAAAGAGACAATCTTCTCATCTATTTTGCCGGGCATGGCTGGTTGGATAAAGCGGCCGGACGCGGTTACTGGCTGCCGGTTGATTCAGAGCGCGACAGCCCGGCCAACTGGATCTCGACTGGCGACATTTCAGATATTTTGAAGGCTATGGCAGCCAAACATGTAATGGTCGTTGCGGATAGCTGTTACTCGGGAACGCTTACACGATCTATCAAGTTAAGTATTGCAACCTCAGGATATTTCAGCCGCATGGCAAATAAGCGAACACGGGTTGCCCTGTCGTCAGGTGGGCTCGAGCCTGTTTTGGGCGACGGGGGTTGCGGACATTCAGTCTTTGCAAAAGCGTTTCTTGAGGTGCTTGAAAAAAACACGGGCATTCTTGAAGGCACCCGCCTGTTCAACGAAGTTCGCCGTCCCGTGATCCTAAACGCCCCCCAAACCCCGGAGTATGCGGATATCCTGTATGCCGGGCACGAAGGTGGTGATTTCATCTTCGTACATAAGTAATGTAGCCAACCCGACAGCATGATGCTTCACAGAAGCGCCCAGCCTTGGCTCAATAGGATTCAATCCCTTTGCCATTATTGCATAATCGATTATTGCCTTAGCTCCCTAACTACGCTGTTACAAGGGATATGGATGTCTTTTTTTGACACCGAAGAAGCCCATGCTGTTATGCTCGCATATGCTGCGATATTCTAAATATTTTTTACAAGAGAGGAGAGGTCTATGGATTGGGCCGATGAAGAGAAGATCTCGGCGGGAAAGCCGGAAATCTTGCCTGCCCTTTATATGGCATTGAATGAATAGGCCACGCCTGGTATGATGGGTCTTCAGGGTTGTTCAGCCACCTTGCTCGAGGTATTCGAGCTCCTCAAGAATAAACCAGACTTGAGGCACTTTATACGATACCGGAGGTAACCTATGAAAACGATGAAAGCATTGGTGAAAGCCAAGCCTGAACCCGGCCTCTGGTTACAGGACGTGCCAGTTCCGGAGATCGGGGTCAATGATGTGCTGATCAAAATCTATAGGACCTCGATTTGTGGAACGGACGTCCATATCTACAACTGGAATGAATGGGCCCAGAAGACGATTCCCGTGCCAATGCATGTGGGCCACGAGTTTGTTGGCAGAATTGTGAAGGCTGGAACCAATGTGCACGACTTCAAACCGGGCAATCTGGTTTCCGGTGAAGGGCACCTTGTCTGCGGCCGCTGCAGGAATTGCCTCGCCGGGCGGAGGCACCTTTGCATGAGCTCCAGCAGTATCGGCGTGAATCGCCCCGGTGCCTTCGCCGAATACCTCTGCATTCCCGTGACCAATGTCTGGTACTGCAATCCGAACATCCCCCTTGATGTTCTTACCTGCTTTGATCCTTTGGGCAATGCCACCCACACCGCCCTCTCCTTCGATGTCCTTGGCGAGGACGTCTTGGTTACCGGTGCCGGGCCCATCGGGTGCATGGCCACAGCGATCGCCAGGCATGCCGGTGCGCGCTATGTGGTTGTAACGGATGTGATACCCTATCGCCTAAAGCTGGCCAAGAAGATGGGCGCAACCCTCGCCTTGGACGTACGCTCCGAGAGCATCGAGGAATCGCAGAAGAAGCTCGGAATGAAAGAGGGATACGATGTGGGCCTGGAGATGTCGGGCAACTCCGAGGCGTTCGGATCGATGCTGTCCAACATGTGCCACGGCGCCAAGATTGCCGTGCTGGGGCTCATACCTCAAAACACGGTTATTGACTGGGATCTGGTGATCTTTAACGGTTTGACAATCAAGGGTATCTATGGTCGCGAAATGTATGAGACCTGGTACAAGATGACCGCCATGATCCAGACGGGACTGGACATTTCGCCCGTGATCACTCATCACTTTCATTACACGGAGTACGAAAAGGGTTTCGAGGTGATGCGTTCAGGCCAATCCGGAAAGGTGATCCTGAACTGGGCCAACGAATAGCAAGGGCAAGAAGAAAGGGGAACAGTCATGCCCACGGGGAACTTAGACCAGGCTTTGATCCAGGAAATTGAAGCATTGCAGGAGGAGGGACGGGCCAAGGCTCCGGAACGAATTATCGTCGACTACATCCCTGCTGCGGGCGAGAAGGGACCACGATATATTCTAAAGGGTCTGAACCGGCAATTCATTCGAATGAACTCCAATAGCTACCTGTCCTTATCTAATCATCAGGCCTTGATTGAAGCAGCGGATGAGGCCACCAAAAAGTTCGGCGTCGGACCTGGTGCGGTGCGTTTTATCGACGGGACCTTTTCCTACCATGTAGCGCTGGAGGAACGAATTGCCCGTTTCCTGGATAAACCCGCCGCCAAGATCTTCAATTCTGCTTACACCTCCAATTGCGGATTAGCCCTCGCTATTGGCAACAAGCAAACCCATTGGATTGGGGACGAACTCAATCACAACAGCATTATCCGCGCCATGCGAATCGCCAATGTTCCCGGGGAAAGAAAGGGTATTTATCGGCACAACAATATGGATGCACTGAAGCAACGCCTCGATGAAGTCCCGGAAGAGGTTGAGCGGGTGGTGATAATCTTCGATGGCGTATTCAGCATGCGAGGTGATTATGCCCCCACCGACAGGATCACGAAAATCGCCGAGCCTTACGATAAGAAACTGAAGGACGGTGTCTTAACGGTGGTTGACGATTCACACGGCATCGGTGCCTACGGGAAAACGGGACGCGGAACGGCAGAATATGCCGGTGCGCAGCCCGACGTAATTGTGGGGACCTTTGGAAAGGCCTTTGGCGTAAACGGCGGATTCGTTGCCGCGAGTAATGCGATCATTGAGGCCATTCGCCAAAAGGCCGACACCTATATTTACACCAATCCATTGGGTGTCGCCGATTGTGCTGCCGCAATCAAGGCGCTTGACATCTGTGACAGCCCTGAAGGGTTGGAAAGGTTAAGGAACCTACATGAAAGAATCCAACAATTCCGCCGGGGCATCGATTCGCTCGGCCTGGAATCCATTCCAGGGCCACATGCCGTTGTGCCCCTGATGGTACGGGACACGAAAAACACCCACCGGATGGTGGACAGCCTGTTCGAGAACGGCGTTCTGGTCGTGGGATTAACATTTCCCGTGGTGCCACGGGGCGATGAAACGATACGCTTTCAGCTCAACGCCGCCCATACGAAAGCGGATGTTGATTACGTGCTGGATGTATTGTCAAAGCTTAAGGACTCGATACCGGTGAAATCCTGAGCATCCATGACAGCGGTTGATTATGGATCCACCCTTCGCATCCGGCTGACGTTAGGACCGCGCTACTGAGCTCGATCATTGGATGCTTTTTTACCTAACCCGGATAAACCGAAATCCCCTGGCCCAGACCTGGATTACAAATGATTACATTCTCCGATAGCGTCTTGGTAGTTTTACCATAACAACTTTCAGGTTCAAAAGCAGTTGCGCCAGGGCGGGCCGAAGCACGAAATTCGAAACACGAAACAAAAAAACAATCGATAGGCCTGGCCTTTTTCTATACCCACAATCTCGCCGAAGGAGCCGGCGCAGCTCCCATTATGGCAGCCTATAGGCTTAAAGAAAATCTGACGGGAAAAAGGCTGGTGCTTCAGATGAGCGGCTGTAATGCCTCACCGGATGAAATCATCGAGGCCAGCAAGCGTGATGCCTTCACCAAGGGACTGATGCAGTAGGCCAGCCATCCGACAGGCTGGCCGAGACGGTGGTCGAGGCGTCTGTCAGGCCAGGGGCGGAAAGCTGTTCTGGCTGCAGTTTGCGAGATTTGCAAGAAAGCAATCGCTCCCTCAGCTGGTTGACGCCAATTTCAGGCGGTGGAGCCCCACGCGCAAGCGCGTGGCACCTCCACATTCTTCGGCGGAACCCGCCGAAGCATATCCGCCTTCGTCCCAATAGGACTACGGCGGATTACCCTGCCCAGCATTCATCCACGGGCAAGCCCGTGGCTTTCTGCG
>DATKZQ010000010.1:0-24264 GCA_035527895.1 Desulfatiglandales bacterium | reverse complement strand
CGATGGGAGGCCTGCCCTGGCGCTTAGCTTCCGGAGTTGTGTATGGATAGGAGAGTATTTCACATCTCTACTCTCCTTACTCATGCCGTATGAGCCAGGTCTGGGCCAGGGACAGAGTCAAAAAAAGATATCTCCATGCTCACCAGAGCGTTTCTTCTAAGTATAACCCTGAAGCGAAGCGCCGGGGTCAGGTGCTAAAGGGAGCATACATCTGTTTACACACAGAATGACTGAGAAGGTCATCAAGGGGTCATACGGTCTTTTCTGATGCGATCCCGCTTTCCAACGTGAGAGGCTCGGAGCAGAGGAAAAGACCTCATGACCTTCACCGCAATGCCTGTGTTGGAAACTATGTAATGCTCTCCGTAGCAACTACCCTTAAAGGCAGATTGCGTGCATAAGAGCCGTGCTTCTTGACTCTCCGCCGACAGGAGTTATCTTAGAGATATACATAACACGAGGTGTCATCATGGAAACAAAAAGACTCTCAGTGCCAAATATATCATGCGGTCACTGTGTCATGACAATCCAAAGAGAGCTCAAAGAGGTAGAGGGAGTTAAAAAGGTGGAGGGAGATCCAACGGCCAAGGAAATCACCGTCGAATGGGAGAACCCGGCCACTTTGGAAAAGATCAAATCTACCCTTGAAGAGATCAATTATCCTGCTGCTGATTAGGGGAAATACCTATGCCTGACAAGAACGTAACCCTTCCGGTAACGGGCATGACCTGCGCCAACTGCGCGCTGAACATCGAACGAAACGTCAAGAAGCTGCCGGGTATAAAGGAGATGAACGTCAATTTTGCAACCGAGCAGGCATCTGTGGCGTTTGATACGGATGAAATCCAGATTAACGATGTAGTTGAGAAGATTCATGACGCCGGTTACGGAGTGGCCGCGGCAACCGTGGAATTCCCGGTAACGGGCATGACCTGCGCCAACTGCGCCATGACCATAGAGCGAACCTTAAAGAAAAAGGTTCCCGGCGTTTTGGACGCATCTGTGAATTTCGCATCCGAACGGGCCCGGGTTGAATACATACCGAGTTTGACAACTGTCGATGACATGATCGCCGCTATAGAAGACGCAGGCTACGGCGCGATCAGGCCCGATGAGATCCTTGATGACGAAGATGCGGAACTGGCTGCCCGAAATGCGGAGATTCAAAATCAGACCCGCAAGTTCCTGGTAGGTGTCCTATTTACGGCACCTCTCTTCTTCCTGAGCATGGGGAGGGACTTCGGTCTCTTGGGATTATGGAGCCATGGGGCGTGGGTGAACTGGCTGTTTTTGATCCTCGCAACACCTGTCCAATTTTACACGGGATGGGATTACTATACGGGGGGCTGGAAAAGCCTTAAGAATAGAAGCGCCAATATGGACCTTTTGGTGGCCATGGGTTCTTCGGTTGCCTATTTCTATTCTCTTGCCCTGCTCTTGCACCCTCCCCTCGGAGACCACGTGTACTTCGAAACATCTGCAGTCATCATCACGCTCATTAAGCTGGGCAAGATGCTCGAATCAAGAACCAAGGGCAAGACAGGCGGAGCAATTCGTAAGCTCATGGGACTGCGACCCAAGACGGCAACTATTCTCGAGAACGGAAAGGAAAGAGATATACCCGTCTCCCTGGTCACCGTTGGTAATACCGTCATCGTCCGACCCGGAGAGAGCGTTCCCGTTGACGGAACGGTTATTGAAGGGGAATCAAGCGTTGATGAATCGATGTTAACCGGCGAACCAATCCCTGTGGATAAGGGGCCGGGAAGCCAGATAGCCGGGGGTACCATCAATGGCGAGGGCCGTCTGAAGGTTGAAGCAACAAGGGTCGGCAAGGACACCGCCCTTGCCCGTATTATTCGATTGGTTCAGGAAGCCCAGGGAAGCAAGGCCCCCATTCAAGCCCTTGCTGATCGGGTGGCCGCGGTCTTTGTGCCGGGCGTCATCGGGATCGCATTTCTGACCTTTATCCTCTGGTGGGCCATTGGAGGCCAATTCGTTCCGTCCATGATACGAATGGTAGCGGTGCTGGTTATCGCCTGCCCGTGTGCTCTCGGCCTTGCAACACCCACGGCCATTATGGCGGGGACCGGTAAAGGTGCGGAACAAGGAATGCTTTTCAAAAACAGCGAGGCCTTGGAAACTGCCACCAAACTGGACACTATCGTTTTGGACAAAACCGGTACCATCACCGTAGGCAAACCCGCTGTGGCCAATCTAATCGTTTCCGACACCCTCGTTAAAGACGAGCAAGAGCTCTTACAGATCGCGGCTTCGGTGGAACGGGGATCAGAGCACCCCCTTGGTCGGGCCATAGTCAACGAGGCGGAGAAAAGAGGTCTTGAACTCTTCGAGCCACACGACTTTAAAGCCTCCCGTGGCCTGGGAGTAAAGGCCCATGTAAATGGCAGGGAGGTCTTGGTGGGTAAGCCTCAATGGTTCGCAGAAATGGGTTTGAGTTTTGATGATGCCCTGGATGACGTTAGCTCGCTCCAGGCCGAGGGAAAGACGGTGATGATGGTGGTGGTGGATCAAAAACTCGCCGGCCTCATAGCGGTAGCAGATACGGTGAAGCCTGAGTCCGGTGATGCAATAACCGACCTTCACCGGGCAGATCTCAAGGTGGCTATGCTTACCGGAGACAACGCCCAGACAGCTCAATCGATTGCTTCGACGGTAGGCATTGATGAGGTCTTTTCCGAGGTACGGCCGGAGGAGAAATCATCGAAGATTAAAGAGCTCCAAGATCATGGGGAGAAGGTGGGAATGGTAGGCGACGGCATCAACGATGCCCCTGCCCTGGCCCAGGCAGATGTGGGGTTTGCCATCGGAACAGGGACAGACGTTGCCATCGAGACAGGTGATGTGATTCTGGTCAGCGGGAACTTGACCGGGGTATCAAAGGCGATTCGACTTAGCAGGGCCACCATGAGAACCGTCAAACAAAACCTCTTTTGGGCATTCTTCTACAATATCATTCTCATCCCCGTTGCGGCTGGCGTGCTATATCCATTCGAGTTCCTCCCCGATTTCCTAAGACAACTGCACCCTATACTTGCGGCACTGGCCATGGCCATGAGCAGTATTACCGTCGTCTCCAACAGCCTGCTCCTGTACCGGGCAAACATAGACCAGCATTCTTGAGAACGCACGTTGGGGGCTCCTGAAATTATTTTCAAAAATTCGAAACTCGAAACACGAAACTCGAAACAAATAGGAATGTCCAAAATCCAAAACTCCAAACAAAGCATACGATCTAACTTCCACCTTGATACGACACAAGCTCATGCAATGTTTTGGTCATTTGACCTGCCCGCAATGCTTTTTTGCTATTCTGGTTAAAAATCACCGGATCCTATTTCTCTGACGACTATCTGCCTTGTGCCATCGATACTGCATGGCAGGCGGGTATTCGAATTTCGGTATTGTTTCGGCCTGCCCTGGCGCGACGTTCCCGGATTAGAGCGCAGTCGTTATGGCGTTTCACAACTGTAGTGGATATACTTCTAATCCGCAATCCAGGTCTGGGCCAGGAATTTCGGCCTGCCCGCAATGCCTGTGGGTTAATCAATTGAAATGTCCGACAACAAGATTGGAACGTCAATTATCAGCAGAAAATTCCAATTTTCATGCATGGCAGGCGGGTATTCGGATTTCGGCCTGCCCTGGCGCGACATTGCCGGAATACACTATAGTCGTTACACTATTTCCTAAGTAAGCTCTCTATAGTCATGCTTTGCAACCCAGGTCTGGGCCAGGGATTTGAACGTCGTAATAATTAATAATAACTCTTTAGCCACTCTATAGTTGAGTTCGACGTTACCCTGCAGGGTATGCCTTTACAACGACAAAGTGCGATGGTATTAAGTAAGCTAAACCGGAGTCTTCTGGCACATTCCTATGACACGCAATCAGAGACGATCAATCCTTTGCCCAAACTGCAAGAAACTCATCAGCGCTGATGAGTCTCACTGCCCCCATTGTGGCATAGCTCGCCCCGGATCACGGTTGAAGAACAACCTCTTCACCCGGCTTTTCGCCGGCACTGACCAGATCATCAAGACCATCGTATTTGTCAACGTCGGCATGTACATAATCTCGCTTCTGCTCGGGCCCTGGTCATCGGGATTCTCTCTGAATCCCCTTTCCCTTTTCTCTCCTTCAAACAGGAGCCTTCTGCTGTTGGGAGCAACCGGAACCGTGCCGATTGACCGCTTACATCGCTGGTGGACCCTCATATCCGCCAATTACCTTCATGGCGGCCTTCTCCATATCCTCTTCAATATGATCGCGTTGAGGCAGATAGCCCCCCTCGTAATCCGTGAATATGGGCCTCATCGAATGGTAATCCTCTATATCTTGACCGGGACAATCGGTTTCTTAGTCTCCTATCTTGCCGGGGTCGCCCTAACCATTGGCGCCTCTGCTGCCGTCTGCGGTTTGATCGGTGCCTCTCTCTATTACGGCAAGAGCCGGGGAGGCATTTACGGGCAGGTTATTTATCGGCAGATTGGTGCCTGGGCACTGGGGATCTTTATCTTCGGCCTGCTGGTGCCATCTATTAACAACTGGGGTCATGGAGGCGGAATGGTAGCAGGGGCGATGCTTGGCTTTCTCCTGGGGTATGAGGAAAAAAGAAGGGAACGCCGCTTTCACCGAATTCTCGCCGGGCTTTGTGTGGTCGCAACCCTCCTGATACTGCTATGGGCCATTGGCTCCGGCATCTACTTTCGTTTTCTTGCCTAGTATCCTATTCGCCCTTCCATACCTCTTCGCTGTAAAAGTCGGCAATGGGCTTCCCTTTGGCTTTTTCAAAACCCTCCATCCATTCTCTTACCCGGTCTTTCCCATAGCCCTCCTCCCACGCGGCAACGATGGTATCGACGGGGATATCGTGGTAGATCCCATGAAACGCCACGTACTCCATGAATTTCTTGCCGTCGAGGCTGTATTGCTGAAAGATCGAATCTTCACGGCCGTTGAATTCGAGGGGCAGCACATGGTGTTTGTGGCACAGCTCTTTGTTGAATGCCGGCGTGGCCTTCACCCACTTCCCTTCCAGATAAAACTCTACAAAGCCGTGGTAGACGAACAGATCCGATCCAATGAACTCGATCAGCTGCTTTGTGGCCAGATGATTTCTGACCGTGGCAAATCCGATTCGTGACGGGATGCCCTGGGCCCGCCCGAGGGCACAGAGCAGAGAGGCCTTACACACACAGTACCCTCGGCCGCTCTTCAACACATTGCTCGCGCGGTAGTGCTCGGGAAGATAAAATGGATAATAGGGGTCGTACCAGATACCGTCACGAACGGCATAGTAAAGCTTAACGGCCCGGTCTAGGGGATCTGTCCTGTCTCCTACAACATTCGCAGCGTAGCTCATGATCGTCTCATGACGGCTGTCGATGATATCCGTTGGAGCCAGGTACTTTTCGTCTACGGTTTCCATATCCTCCACTTGGTTATCTAGCGAACCTCCGCCGTCCCGGCTCGGGACGGGCAAACCGACGAGGCACGATCTAAGTAAGGAAATACGAAATTCGAATATCGAAATCCGAAACAAATTTCCAATTATCAAAACCCCAATGCTCTAAACGAAAAGAGCTTTGCCAATAGGTACTCAGCTTCGGGTTGTTTTGAATTCTGAACATTAGAATTTCGATATTGTTTCGAATTTAGGATTTAGGCCTGCCCTGGCGCGACTTGCCCAGAGCACTATCTTTTCATTCCATTACCTCCGAACTGGAGCCTACAAAAGTGAGTCCTCTCAAGCCAGGTCTGGGCCAGGGGTTTCGGATTTCAAAGTCCAAATAGATCCACGATTTCATTTCACCACCAAAACTTAACATTAATCCGCCCGAAGTCTGGCGGATAAATGTTAAGATCTTACTTAATATAGACATCTAGTTGTAATACTGTATTTCGGCCTGTCTTTGGTAAGGGCAGGACTATACGTGAAAGGATGCCTCAAGGTCAAGGGGGAATGTTTTTTGCGGTAGGGCAGGAGGCTCTTGCCTGTTGCAAACAATCCCTGACTATTATATACAGTTTGTAACAGTCCTCCGGCTTAACAACAGGAAGTAATCGGAGCGATGGCTGATTTGGCCCACTGCGGAAATACCTGCTGCGGGCACTGAAAACAACCTTAATACGCAGAGGAAGTTGACAATGACGCATGAGGATGCGGGACATTACCGGTTAAAACACGCCTCAGACACCAAGCTCAATCCCAGGATTGCCGAGGCCGTAAAACGAAAGGCAACCAATAATAAGATATCGTGTGCTTCGGCCCACGAAATCGCAGATGAGTTCGATACAACACCGGCAGAGATCGGCGTTGCGCTGGACCTTCTAGAGATGCGGATCACTAATTGCCAGCTGGGGCTTTTCGGACACAGCCCTGAGAAAAAGGCCGTCAAATCATCGGAAACCGTGTCCCCGGAACTGGAGAAGGCTATTCACAACTCGCTGGAAGATAATCGGATATCATGCCTGTCGTGTTGGGAAATCGCAGCGCGATTAGGCATAGCCAGGATGGACGTATCCGCGGCCTGTGAGGCCCTGGAGCTTAAGATCGGCCCTTGCCAGCTCGGGGCCTTTCGATAAGATTTATTGCTCAGAGCACAAGATATTCGTTCCACAGACCTGCATATAGGCTACTGCTTGCTGATAGATCCGAGTTGGGCTGAAATTACCGGCGCGGGCACGGTTGACACCCGGCCCAACGCAAGCGGATTGGTTTAATGCGAAGGAGATCCCCACATGACCCTGGATAAGCTGAAACGGATAAAACTCCTGCTGCTCGACGTGGATGGTGTCCTGACCGACGGAAGTGTCATTTACGATGACACGGGCGCAGAGATAAAGGCATTTAATGCAAAAGATGGCTTGGGCATCAAAATGCTCATGGGGGCGGGGATCGAAGTAGGTATCGTTACCGGCAGGACCTCCAGGGCCCTTTTTCATCGGTGCGATAATCTCGGTATCTCCCTTGTATTTGACCAGGTTCGCGACAAGACCGGCGTGCTTGAGGTTATCTCCAAGGAAAAGGGTGTAGGAGCCGAGCACATTGCATTCGTCGGCGACGATCTGGTTGACATACCGTTAATGAAAAAGGTCGGGCTGTCCGTAGCAGTTGCAGACGCCCATGAGACAGTACTCGAGCATGCGGACATGGTTACCTCTGCACAAGGGGGTGACGGTGCTGTTCGAGAGGTGTGTGAGGCAATCTTGAAAGCACAGGGGCTCTGGGAGAAGGTTTTGGAACGGTTCCTCTAAGCCGCGCCTTTTGTTTTGGTGTCCTTTATTGGAGGAGACTGCTATGCGTAACCTCTCGAAAACTATCAGTATGGTCTTTGCGGCAGGCTGCCTCGGTGGCCTTGTGAATAGCCTCGCTGTCTGGATCTTCGGAGATCTCGGTATCAACGCGGCGTTCGGTGTGAAGATAGCCCCTGTGCTCACCCCTCAATGGCTCTATCCCCGTATCGTGTGGGGCGGTATCTGGGGGTTCCTCTTCCTTCTCCCCCTTATGCGAAGCCGCATCCTGTCTCGGGGCATCATTTTCAGTTTGGGTCCGACCCTCGTGCAGTTGTTCGTGGTCTTTCCCCTCAAGGCCGGCAAAGGCTACATGGGGCTCGATCTCGGAACCCTCACCCCCCTGCTTGTGTTCATCTTTAACGCTATATGGGGTATAGCAACTGCAATCTGGCTCAGGTGGGCGAGCAGGCTCTGAAGGACTCTTATAGGATTGCACCAAAAGTCCTTTTCCGTTTCCGTGTCTACGAAGTGGAGCCTTGACACTCAACCGTCCTTTCCCTATGCTGGCTGCCCGGAACACATGGGTCCTTGCACACTGTTTTGGAGGGGTTATGAAATTACTGGATGATTTAATCTCCGCATTGGATCTGGAAACAAAGGTCAGGGACATTCGGCAAGGGGTTTTTCACACCGCCGTGCTAACGCGTAACTGCGGCCTCGCATCCACGCTGCCTCGCGACGCCCTCAGGCAGAACCCACCGCTGGTAAAGGAGCCCGGCACCTTGTTGGAGAAAAGCGTATCCGAGTTGGCCCGCATGGCGCACTCGGAGAGCATACTCGAGGCGGCCATCGGCATGGCAACCATAAACTCCCTCCTTGAGATTGACGATGACCGGTGTGCGGAGCTCAACGCACGGGAGCTTATCGTAGAGAAAGGCACAGGAAAGAGGATTGCCATAATCGGGCACTTTCCCTTCATACCTCTTCTGAGAGAGCGCGCAAAAGAGGTGTGGGTCATCGAAAAAAACCCGCAGCAAGACGATTTGACCGAAGATGAGGCTCCAAACGCGATCCCCCGGGCCGATGTGGTGGCCATCACCGGCACCGCTATTACCAATCATACCTTTGAAGGCCTGCTCAAGCTCTTCAGCCCGCAGGCCTATGTGGTAATGCTGGGAGATACAACACCCCTGTCGCCTGTTCTCTTCGACTATGGTGTGCATGCCATTTCAGGCACAAAGGTTGTAAACATCGAACAAGCCCTCCGCTGTGTCTCAGAGGGGGCAAACTTCAGGCAGATCAAGGGCACCAGGCGCCTGACCATGATAAGATAGGTCTGGAAGCCGTTTGCCAGCCTTCTTCCACCGACTGAAGACCCTTAAACAGGAGAACCTTAAACATGGCAAAGTTCACCTATTCGAACGTTGACCGGGAAATGGAGGTCTATGGCTACGACTCCATGACCAAGAGCCACTGTCGCATGTGCCACGGCGGATGCGGCGTGTTGGTCTACGTGAAAGACGGAAAAGTCGCCAAGATTGCCGGTGATCCGGACTGCCCCATAAATCACGGGACGCTGTGCACCAAAGGGCTTGCCTCGGCACAGCTTGCCTATCATCCGGACAGGCTTACCTACCCTGTTAAACGGGTAGGTCCCAAGGCGAGCGGTACATGGGAACGGATCTCCTGGGATGAAGCCCTGGACACCATAGCAGAGCGCATCCTTGATTACAAAGAGAAGCACGGGCCCGAATCTGTTGTGTTCGGCTATGGAACCGGCCGGGAAAATGAGGCGGTGATCTACCGCATCGCCAATTGCCTCGGTTCCCCGAATGTCCTGACGGCAGGTCATTTCTGCTATGGCCCCCGGATATCGTCGGGCATCATCACCTGCGGCACGAATCCCATCGTCGACTATGAGCATTTCCCCAAGTGCGTCATATCGTGGGGTAACAATGTCACGATCGTCAACGCAGACGAATACAAGGGGGAAGGCTTCTCGGAAGCCCTTGACCATGGTGCTAAACTCATATCCGTGGATCCAAGGTTCACCCGTATAGCAGCACGGGCCGATATCTGGCTCCCGTTGAGACCCGGCACAGATGCGGCCCTTGCCCTGGGGATGCTCAATGTGATCGTCAACGAGAAGCTCTACGATAAGGAATTCGTCGAAAAGTATACCCATGGCTGGGAGCAGTTCGTCAAGAGGGTCAACGAATACCCGCTGGAAAAAGTGCAAGAGATTACCTGGGTCCCCGAAGAGAAGATCAGAGCGGCGGCACGGCTCTTTGCAACCACAAAACCGGCTGCCATTCAGTGGGGTGTAGCCATCGAGCAGCAGAACAACTGCATAGACAATGACCGGCTACTCATGTTCCTCATGGGGTTAACCGGCAATCTCGATGCACCCGGAGGTCAGGTCCTCTTTCGGACACCCGACATCATTAACGTCGGTCACTTTGGGGCCCATGGCACGCTCCCCAAGGACCAGTTCGCAAAACGGCTGGGGGGTGACCGTTTCCGCCTTGCATCACGGTTTGCCATCTTGCAGCCGAAATGTGTCTTTGACGCAATCATCGATGAAGAGCCCTACCCGGTAAAGATGCTCTTTCTCATCAGTTCTAATCCTGTGATCACCCGCCCCAATGCCAAAGAGGTCTACCGGGCCCTTGAGAAGGTCGAATTCATGGCCGTGGCCGATTTTTTCCTGACCCCCACGGCAGAACTTGCAGACATCGTGGTGCCTGCCGCCACTTGGCTCGAGATGGATTACGTCGGCGATTTCTGGAAGCGTCACGGCTATATCCTGCCACGGCGCAAGGTCATCCAGGTCGGTGAATGCCGCTCAGACCATGAAATGCTCAACGACCTCGCCCACCGGATCGGCCAGGGAGAATACTGGTGGGACAACTTCGAGCAGGCCCTGGATTATATCCTCCATCCCATGGGCATAACCTGGCAAGACTTCACAAAGATGGATTATATCAGGGGCGAGGTGGAGTATTACAAGTACAAAAAGAAGGGATTCTCCACCCCCACGAGGAAGTTTGAGCTCTACTCCACGGTGCTCGAAAAGATGGGATACGATCCGCTCCCCCAGCACAGAGAGCCCCCCGAAAGTCCGGTGAGCACACCGGAGGTTTATAAGGAATATCCCTACATCCTGATTACCGGTGTGCGGCCGCCCGGCTTCTTCCACACGGAAAACAGGCAGGTCCCCTGGCTCAGAGAGCTTCACCGGGACCCCATCGTCGAGATCCATCCCGATGCGGCTGCAAAAGAAGGCATCAAAGAGGGCGATTGGGTCATCATCGAGTCCCGCAGGGGCAAGGTGAAACAGCGGGCCAGGCTTGCCATTGGCCGCGACCCCCGGCTTGTGTCAGCCCAGCATGCCTGGTGGTTCCCGGAGAACAAAGATCCGGGCCATGGCTGGGATGAGTCCAATATCAATGTCCTCACCGAAGATGACCTGGAGGGGATGGACCCCGCAATGGGAGCCTCCAATCTAAAAACAGCCCTGTGCAGAATATATCCCGCAAGGCAGGAAGGAGGTCTGTCATGAATAACTACAAGCTGATTTTTGAAGAGTACGCCTGCTGGGGATGTAAGGCCTGCGAGGTAGCCTGCAAACAGGAATACAATTATCCCCCTTTTGGTACCTACGATCCTTCGAATGGTCGGGATGCTGTTAAATATGTGTCTGTGTGGGAGGATGGTCCGAAATACGTGGACGACAAGCTTTATTACATGTGGCGTGTGAACGTCTGTAAACACTGCGATGAGCCCGTGTGTGCCACGGCCTGCCCCGAAGGCGCCATCACCAGGGATGCTGAGACAGGTATCGTCATCCTCGACAAAGAAAAGTGTAACGGCTGTAACGCAGCAGTGGGCACGTCCGGAGCCGAAAAGCAGGGAACTTCTCCGTGCAAGGTGGATTGCCCGGCCCACAACGATATTCAGGGATATGTGAGCCTTGCTGCCAAGGGAAAATATGGGGAAGCGTTACAACTTATCAAGGAAACAAGCCCCTTTCCATCCATCTGCGGAAGGGTCTGTCATCACCCCTGTGAATCGAATTGTAACCGGAAACAAATCGACGAACCCTTAGCCATTCAGCCCATCGAGCGGTTCCTGGCCGATCTTGATTTCTCGAGCGGGAAACCTTATGTGCCTACGGTCAAAGCGGCGAGAGACGAAAAGATCGCGATTATCGGTTCAGGCCCTGCCGGCCTGACAGCGGCCTATTTTTTGGCTCGAGACGGATATCGGGTTACGGTGTTTGAAAAACTGCCTGTTGCCGGCGGTATGATGGCTGTGGGCATTCCTGAGTATCGCCTTCCAAGAGAGATTATCGCTTGTGAGATCGGGGTTATTCAGGTCATGGGGGTAGAGATCAAAACAGGACTAACCTTCGGAGAGGATATTACCTTCGAGAGCCTGAAACAGGACGGGTATCAGGCCGTTTTCCTGGCAACCGGCCTCCACCGGAACAGGTGTCTGAACATAGACAACGAAGACCTGGCCGGTGTCCTTAAAGGTGTGGATTTTCTTCAGGATGTGTCCCTCGGAAAGCCCGTTTCGCTTGGAAAGAGGGTCATCGTCGTTGGGGGCGGCAATGTGGCGATCGACGTGGCATTGACCGCTCTTCGCAAAGGTGCGCAGGAGGTCTCCCTGGCGTGTCTGGAAGAGCGAGATGAACTGCCGGCCTGGGAAGGTGAAATCCTGGAGGCCTTAGAGGAGGGCGTTAAGATTGTCAACAGTTGTGGTCCCAATAGAATCCTGCAAGAAGACGGGAAATTTTCGGGAATTGAATTCATGCGGTGCACCTGTGTATTCGATGAAGACGGGTGCTTTAATCCGCAATATGATGCAACAGATCTGACCAGACTCGAGGGCGATACAGCTATCGTTGCCATTGGTCAGGCCGCCGATCTCTCCTTTGCCGAGAGCCAGGGGATTCCCATTACTCCCGTAGCCTACCTTGAGGCAGATCCAGTGACGTTGGAGACGCCGATCAAAGGTGTCTTTGCAGGTGGAGATGTACATCATGGCCCAAAATCCGTTGTGGAGGCGATTGGCTCCGGCAAGGAGGCAGCCATATCCATTGACCGATATATGAGAGGCTTGAGCCTTAGTGCAGACAGAGACATACCATTGACTGCAATCACAGAACCTCAGATGGAGAAATACGATCCGTCGCCTCGGGTTCACATGTCTCGTCTGGAACCGCAAGAGCGCGTAAAGAGCTTCGCTGAAGTTCGCTTGGGGTTTACCGAGGAAATGGCCATTCAGGAGGCGAAACGGTGTATCTCCTGCGGCAGCTGCTGCATACAGGCCTGTCCCTATGATGCAATCACCTTTGATGAACAGAGCGGGAAGGTTGACAAGTGCAACCTCTGTTACCAAAGGGTTACCAACGGGCTCTATCCGGCCTGTGCCGATAATGTCTGCCTTGCTCATTGTATCTATTTCGGGGACCCTGCCGAGATTGAGAAAAACATACTGGATAAGAGACAGATAAGAGGCGGTTGGGGCGAAATAATCCCTAAGGCTATAAACCCGAGGGGATAAAAGATGGGTGATGAAGGTTTAATCGTGCTTCTCACAGAGCTTACCGAGACACTGAGGATTTGAGTTGAACTGCTGAGACGAAAATTCAACTCACCCTCATCGTTGTGCGCGTGGTTGGATTACTGGCAGTTGCAAAAAGACTAAGAGAGCAATGAGCAGTAGTTCATAGAGAATCAGAATGGATATCAAACACTGTTTTGAAATACTTGATCTCAACCCCGATGCGTCCATGGATGAGGTGAAACAGGCATATAAGGACCTCATCAATATCTGGCACCCTGACCGCTTTACCACTAATCCCCGGCTCAGGCAAAAGGCCGAGACGAAACTAAAGGAGATTAACCAAGCGTACGCGATGGTGAAGTCTTATTTGTCCTCTGAACCAGGGGCGGGGGAAGATGCAGAGAAACCGCCGGATACACAGGCCCGGACTCAAGAAGGGGCTGAAGCACAGCCAGTGACAGTGGATTATCAGGCTGAACCCAAAACCACCACAGAGGCAGTCGTTGAAGCAGGTACCGTTGCAGTCTTGAACCTCTGGTCCTATCTCTCAACAAGACTTCGTCGCGTCATTGCCGAGCAGGTTCGGGCATTCAAGGAGGGAACGCAACCGGATCAACAGGATCCAACCCGGCGCCAGGGTCGACCAATGGGGAGGGGACAGGGAAAAGGTACCGGCACCGGACGGGGCCGGGGCGCAGGCGGCGGGAGAGGTGGAGGAAAGGGTAGAGCAAGTGGCAGGGGACAAGGCCCAGGGGGCAGCAGCAGGAAAGGCAGGGGTAAAGATGGTGGTTAAACCACAGAAGCGACCTACAAAATACAGCGTGCCTTAAGGGTGCTCGTTGTCTAGCACCTTTCGTATTCTCTTGGCAAGATCACCCATAGCAAGGGGTTTCATGACGAATTCCTTAATCCCTATAGCCTTTGCCTTTTCTTCACTGATACGTTCACTGAATCCGGTGCACAGAATAATTGGGATGTCGGGGCGAATCTTCATGAGTTCTTTCGACAGCGTATCTCCCGTCATATTCGGCATGGTCATGTCGGTAATAACCAGATTGAACCGCTCTGGGTTTACATTTCGAAATCAACTTATAATTTTATGTACCATATATTTAGGTTGCACAGCTCAGAGACGGATTGGAACGTAGAATAAGGCGGTAAGGCCCATTCACGACCAGTAAACAGAAGCCCGAACTTGCAGGGTAATGCAAAGAGCAGAGAGGGTAAGAGTGGGCATACCATGTGCAAGGATAGCCCTCGTCACAGACGGAGAGCAAAACCACTGCCCCCCTATCTCCATCAAGCCGGAAATAGGCCCGATGCTTCGCTGTGGCAACCCGCTTAAATCAGTCCAGCGCAATCATTACATTTGACGCTTTGACTACCGCGTAGACCTCTTTGCCTTCCGCCAGGCCAAGACGTTCTGCCGAGGCCTTGGTGATGATCGACACCACCTCGACTCCGCCGGCAAGCTCCACAGTTATCTCTGAATTCACTACGCCATGAGCTACCTTCTTGACTTTGCCCTTCAGGACATTGCGCGCGCTAATCTTCATTTCACTCCTCCTTTTCGTATTTGCACTTATGTCTTCTATTATACGTCAAATCACCCCGCCTTTCACTAGGTATTCTTTGGGCTATAGTGAAGATCTGGAAAAGAACCCTAATCCCGATGCAAGACGGGCTGGGCGACTTCCGATGATTCTGGAAGTCATGAAGGAGGTGGCGCCTCCTTCATTTGCATAGCAAGAGCCAGCGTCTCGAGTTCTTCCCTCTTGGGACGATAAAAGTACATGGCCAGGGCCGAAATACCGATGAGGATATGAAGTGTTCGAAAGCTATCGCCAAGCACAAAGAGCACAAGCCCAAAAATCCCAATGCTTTCGGAAAGCGCCAGGGAGACAATCACAGCTGTCGTATAGTAAACAAGTAATGAAGGTTGATTCAAGGCGGTCCCGGGTTTGAAAAGCCCAGCTCCGGAGCTACCGAATCGGCCTGCAAGCATGAGCTTTCGGATGAAATGCGTAAGGAACAGTGTAACGAGCGCTACAACGTAAAGGATGTTTCTAATTAAACCAAGAGGGAGATCATGACTCGCAGTTCGGCCTATTTCCTCGCCAAATTGATGGCAAATAAAGACATACATCAACAAAGACCCCACCATTGCTGCCCAGATAATCCATAGGGTCCGGAGCCCTTTGTCATTCGTTCCTCGTTCAGGTACCTCCACCATGGCTTCCTCCTGAAGTATCTACTGTGTCGATTCCTCAAGGACTGAAAGGTAAACTGCACCGCTTGGATACGACAGATGCTCTTTTTTGCAACTGGCGTGCCAGCGGGGCGGAGCCTAAATGAGCCTTGTCAATTAACAGCCAGGTATTTTCCTTTGAAGGACATCTTCAAGGAACCCCGGACCTACGGGCAACTAATAGCCCCGCATCAGGTTTTGCAGAAAGGTGGCAATTTCCGGGAAAGCAGCTATTATGACGATGGCCAGAAGGGCAGCGATCAAAAAAGGCCAAATGCCCCTGAAAATGGTGATTAGAGGCACATCTGGAGCGGCTCCCTTTAGCACAAACACATTGAGCCCGGCAGGGGGTGATCAGACCTACGAGTCAGCCAGTGGAAGAGGGAGTCCCAGCTAGCACACGTTGCATGTGCGATGGATGTTTGCGCGAGAAAAGGGGGTTAAATTGATTGAATCCCGAACTCTACCTTACCGGACAGTGGATCGAAAAAGGGGCTTTTCTCACGTTTTGCTGTCTCACAAAACGCGGCATCCCCTAACTTATTGAAATTGCTGGTCGGGACGACTGGATTTGAACCAGCGACCCCAGCGTCCCGAACGCTGTGCTCTACCAGGCTGAGCCACGTCCCGACTTTATCCGATTACTGATAGATGATAAAGAGTCATGGGACAAAAGTAAAGGAAAATTGCCGCTCGTCCCACAGGAATCTAGGCAAACGGTATGGCGGGCTTTATCAAGCCGAGGAAGTTGACTAAAATCCTTTGGGTAGCGCCCCAAATGATCGTATCCTCATAGACAAAGGCGGGCGTCTCAAAAGCCTCTCCCTCATAGTCCAAGGTAACGAGCCGTGGCTGAGCGTTGTCCAGAAAAAACTGTAAGGGCACCTCTATCAGGTAATCTACCTCTCTTTTGTTGAGCGTAAAGGCATAGGGAAACGGCACTATCCCGACAAAGGGGTGGACAATGAAGCGTGAGGTCACGGTAATCATGTCGTCCAGCTGACCCAGGATCTCTATATCCTCCTCCCTTATGCCGACTTCCTCAAAGGTTTCTCGTATAGCGGTGTGTTCAAGGCTTTTATCCCCTGCATCTACCGCACCACCTGGAAAAGACACCTCACCCTTGTGATTTTCCACGGTATTTGTCCGCCTCATAAAGAGGAGCCAATAGCGCCCATTTTTGATGAAAAGGGGCAAAAGGACCGATGCTTGTGTATACCCATCATCGGCGGCCTTCACCCTCTCTGGCTTTCTATGGGTAAGAAGCGCCCTGAGCGCTCTCTTAACCTGATCAAGGTCCGGCATATATACCCTTTCTTAGTGACAGATAGTTGTTTTCGGATGAGGAGCGGCACCAGCTTCCTGCGGCAGGCAGCATCCTGATGACCCCGACTAACACAGACTCCATGATCTTCGATTGAAAAGCCCTGCAACGGATTTCGGCTTATTATCACCTTCCATAGGTTTCCAGGTACCTCTCGAACTCGCTTCTTGTCTCCTCGTCCATGGGCCGCTTTTCTCCCGAGATGAGTAGTGGGATCTTTTGGTCATACAGGTACTCCACTATCTCCCTTATACCGGCAACCGAAAAAAACGGGATACCGGTTTTAGAAGTGAACTCCGGTACTGGATTCAGTCCCCTTTTGTTGAGAATCACATTTCCCTTTTCATCGTAAACAGCAGTCGTCTGCTCCCTGTCAACGGCAATGCCCAAACCGACTATCTGGACGCCGATTCCCCGTGACCGGGATTCTTGCCCGATCTTATCTACAAACTCATACTTGGTTTCCATAGAAGTCACTACGTCGTCTACAACAAAAACCCTGCACCCATCAAAAAAGGTATTGTTGACGAAATAAGCAGCCGATGAAGAACCCTCCCCGTGCCTCTTGGCCTCCTTTCTGTCGTAGTCAAAGAGGAGATCATGGCCATGATACTGAAAAAGGGCGGTGGCTGTAGCAGACGCAATGGCACTGCCCTTATAAGATGGCCCGACAATGATGTCTATCCTATGGGCAAGCGAGTTGTTAACGAGCATATCCGCAAAAAAAGACCCCAGCTCAAGCAGTAGTCTGCCGGTGCAGAATTTGCCGAGATTAACGAAATAGGGACTGGGTCTTCCGTCTTTCAAGGTCAAACCCTTATCAAAGAAAAGTGCCCCTGTCTCAACAAGGGTCAAACTAAGGCGTTTCTTGTATTCTTCCATTTCATACCTTTCCCAGTTGTCAATGAATCGTGCTCTTGCCGGCGCTTTGGGGAGAACCCTGTGGCGATTTACTCAACGATCTGTGTATTCTAACCAAAAACGGGTCTCCCGTTCAACCTTTATAGTGATTAGATTGGTAAATTCCAGGCGCCGCACTGGTGCCTGGGAAGAAGCCTCGCAACGTGCCCAACAGCTTCTTGACAGACGGGGAAATTGCTGATATAACTCGGGCAAAAATTATTTCATACGGAGGTTTTACTATGCCTGAGGAAGAAGTTGGCGTGATTGTTAAGTTCTTTGCCAAACCCAGCGTGGCTGCCATAGAGGTCACGAAGGGATCTATCAAGAAAGGTGATACCTTGATGTATAAAGGCCACACCACTGAATTTACCGAACAAGTAATGAGCATTGAGATGGATAACCAACCGATCGATGAAGCCAAACCCGGCGATATGATCGGCGTCAAGGTAAAGGAAAGAGTGCGCGAAAACGATTTAGTCTATAAGGTTGTGGACTGATACTGTACGTCTAAGCGGGAAGATTCAGATCAAAACCACACCTGACACAACAGTCTTCCTTTTTCTGTTTGAAACCGCAGTTAGGGCAGAGCACGAAATCCGGGTCGGGAGCGCTGATTCTCTTATCGGCAGGTGAGGGAGTCTCGGGAAATTCTCCCGTCTCCTGGATATTTACTAAACCTCCGGCATCGATTATGGCATCGGCATATTTACGTGCATCGGCGAGATCCAAATCCCTTTTCAAAACGACTGGCGCCTTCCTGATATACTTATCGAGGGTATCATAGGGTACGCCTAGTTTGGCCATATTATCCCTGAAAGCATCTGCATCATCCTTGAAACCCAGAAAGACTACCCGATATTGCTTGGTCATCGTGCCGCTCAGTACCTTTTGATACTTTCAGAAATTGACACCACTGTTTGTTTAAGGCCAGATCAAATTCATGTCAAGATAAAAACGGGTTCCCCCTCCTATTCTTTTGCTTGCACAGGGGCAGTAGCGTATGATAATTAAAATGATTTATTTATTTCAAAAAACATAAGGCAACCTTTAAGGAACGGGGCAATACGTGCCTGAGCTTCATCATCAAAAAGAGGATACCGCGAGCAAAGGGATCACCTTTGACAATAATGAACTCGTCAGAGCCCTTTATGGAGAGAGGAACGGTAACCTTCGGCTCGTAGAGAAAAAACTCGGCATTACCATCAACATTCGAGGCAATGATCTCCTCTTGCATGGCCCTGAACCCGACGTGAAGATGGCCGAAAACCTGCTGAACCAGCTCTATGGATTGCTAAAAGACGGTTATCCGATTTACGATAGGGATGTCGAGTATTCCCTGAGAATCCTGGCCGGCAACCATAAGGCAGAGCTGAAATCCATTTTTTTGGATAGGGTATACATTCCGTCAAAAAAGAGGACGATAACACCGAAGAGCATCAACCAGAAAATATACATCGATAGCATACGAAAATACGATATCGTATTCGGTATTGGACCAGCGGGCACGGGAAAGACGTATCTTGCAATGGCAATGGCCGTATCAGCCTTGATGAAGAAGGAGATAACCAGGATCGTCTTAGCCAGACCGGCGGTAGAGGCTGGCGAAAAACTCGGCTTTTTGCCCGGTGATCTCTATGAAAAGATAAATCCTTACCTAAGGCCCCTTTACGACGCCCTCCACGACATGATGGATTTCGAGAGCGCCTCCCGCTTTATTCAAACGGGCATAATCGAAGTGGCGCCCTTGGCATTTATGAGAGGAAGAACGCTGAATGATTCATTTGTCATTTTAGATGAAGCGCAGAACGCAACCACCGAACAGATGAAGATGTTTCTGACCCGGCTCGGGTTTAGCTCTAAGACGGTGATTACCGGAGATATCACCCAGATAGACCTCCCGGAGGGAAAGGCCTCTGGGCTCATACAAGCCAGGGATATCTTTTCTCACATATCAGACATAAAATTCGTGTATTTTGGAAAAGAGGATGTTGTCCGGCATCCACTGGTTCAGGAAATCATAGACGCTTACGAGAGAGCAGAAAAGTAACGGTATGGCAGACAAGAATAAAAAGCCGGCTCCTGCCAGAAGCAAGAAGACCAAGAAATCAGAAAGAGAAATCGCCTCCCCTCTGATTAGGCTGGGAAAAGGTTTCAGGCTGATAAATTTTAGAACTCAACTGTGGGCTTGCCTTATCATCTTAAGCGCAGCCATCTCGCTTCTTCTCTTTCCTAATACGTTAATGATATCCAAGGAAGCCTATTCTCTTGGCGATGTCGCCCGGAAAGACATCAAAGCGCCACGGGACTTTCTTGTGGAAGATAAGGAATTGACGAAACAACGGAGGGATGAGGCGTCCAAGTCATCCCTTTTTGTGTATGACTTTGACAGATCAGGGGCCTATGTGAGCGAGAGGGTTAAGGAATCCTTTAGCTATGGCAGAGAGGAACTCGAACGCATCGAGTCGATTTCGCTGGAGCCACCCCTTCGTTCTGAAAAGCTGAGGCAGTTGCGGGAAAAATTCTTCGAGCTGTTAGGAATCAACTCAGACCCTGCCCTCTTTGAAGGCCTCCTCAAGGGTAAGTTCTCCCCCAACATGGAGAATACCCTCTTGATTGCATTAAATCGAGTTTTTCAAAAAGGTGTTATACGGGAGAACACTGTTTTGATCTCTCAAAAGGGGAAAGGGATTGTTCTCCGGGATATTGATACACAAGGAAAACTCAAGGTCGATGATCTTGATCGCTTCTACGATCTCGAAGGTGCCCGCCAACAGATCAAGCAGATAATCAGCCAAAACGCCCAAGAAGAAACCAGCCCGGAGAGCGTCGCTTCTACAGTAAAGTTGGCGCGATTGCTGATCAGGCCAAACATAACCTTTAATAAGCAAGAAACAGAGCTGCAAAAGGAAGAGGCCAAGAATTCGGTAAAACCGATCTACTTCCAGGTCAAAAAGGGTGAGATGATTGTTAGGGAGGGAGAAAAGGTAAGCGCTACTCACCTGCTCAAACTGGAGACTCAGGCCCAGCTCACCAGGAATACCCTGTTCCCTGGAATGGCCCTGAGCACTGCGCTCATGATCGGCATCCTGTTGGCCCTGAGTTATGTCATACTGCTTAGGAGACCCGGCGTCTTCAGGGAAAGCACGAGGACTCTCACCTTTCTGAGTTTGAGCTTGTTGTTTATGTTTTTGGTCGTACTCCTGTACGATATAGTGGCCGGAGAGTTAGCCCGGGGCTTCCCGTTTTTCACTGCTCAGGTTCTCCTCTTTGCCTTACCCATTTCGCTGGGAGCAATCTTGATCTCAATTTGTCAGGGATTGGAGGTGGCAGTTGCCTTTTCATTAATCATCTCTATTCTGGCTTCTATTGTCGTTGAGGGTAGGGTGGAATTCTTCATCTATTTCTTCCTAGGGTCCCTCCTGGCTGCCTATGGCGTAAGGAACTGCAGAAAACGGGTGGTATTGATAAAAACAGGTGTGCGGGTCGGGCTTCTAAATGCCCTTATTGCCTTGTCGATTCAGACGCTCTATGGAAATCTTTACTCCACGATCAGTGTTCTTTCGCTCGTCGCCGGTTTCTTGGGAGGTGTTCTATCCGGCGTTATTGCTACCGGGTTCTTACCCTTGATCGAGATGGCCTTTGGTTTTACCACGGATATCAAACTCCTGGAATTGTCCAGCTTAGATCAGCCCGTGCTAAGAGATCTCATGGTGAATGCCCCCGGAACGTATCATCATAGCGTGGTTGTGAGCAATATGGTTGAGGCAACAGCTGAAAGTATACAAGCCAATCCCCTGCTTGCAAAGGTAAGCGCCTACTACCACGACATTGGGAAGATCACAAAACCTCTTTACTTCGTAGAAAATCAATTGAGGGGCGAGAATCGCCATGAGAAACTGGCACCTTCAATGAGCAGTCTTATTCTTATCTCCCACGTTAAGGACGGGGTTGAGCTTGCAAAACAACACAGGCTTGGAAGGGAGATCATAGACATTATTCAACAACATCACGGAACAGGGCTCATCTCTTATTTCTATCAGAAGGCAAAGGATCAAAGCGAAAGAAAGGCGGCGAAAACCGTACCAATTAAGGAACAAGATTACCGCTACCCCGGCCCGAAACCGCAAACAAAAGAAGCAGGCCTGGTGTTACTGGCAGATGCGGTTGAAGCAGCATCCAGAACCCTTGGTGAACCGACCCCCGCGCGAATCAAAGGAATTGTTCAAAAGATCATAAACAACCTCTTTTCAGACGGACAACTTGATGAGTGCGAATTGACCTTAAAGGATTTGAACCAGATTGCCAAGAGTTTCACAAAGACCTTGAGCGGTATATTTCACAGCCGCATTGACTATCCTGAACCTATTATCAAAGGAGAGGCTGGAAAAAAGAGGGAAAATGGAGACTCAAATAACCTGCCGGCATCCCACGAAAAGCATAAACACCAGAAGAATAAGGACGAACCTAACGAAGATCTTAAGAGGCTTGGGATGGCATAAGTGTGAATTGAGCTTGCTTCTTACCGACGATCAAGAAATAGCGGAGCTCAATTACCGCTTTCTGAAAAGAGAAGGCCCTACGAATGTTCTTGCCTTTCCCATGAGGGGAAATGACTCTCCCGAGCCTGAAACCCCCATGCTGGGAGATATCGTCATATCCCTCGATGCTGCGTTGAGAGATGCGGAGACCACGGGTGAGACCTTTCAGGAAACGCTCGACAGGCTGTTAGTACATGGTCTCTTGCACCTTGTTGGCTATGACCACGAAATATCGGAGGAAGAAGGGCGGCGCATGGATAAAGAGACGTATCGACTGCTGTCCCTCATGAAATAGCCGTCTTTACAGCCGTTGAACGAATCATACCAGCTCTATGATCAAGAAGGGAGAATCAAACCGCTATGGCCCGTTTGTCTGTTAATGTGGACCATGTTGCTACGATCCGTCAGGCGAGGGGGATAGATGTGCCTGATCCGGTCTTGGCTGCCGGCATAGCTGAATTGGCCGGCGCCGACGGGATCATATGTCACCTGAGGGAAGACCGACGACATATTCAGGATCGAGATCTCCGCCTCCTTAAGGAAACAGTGAAGACAAGATTAAACCTGGAAATGGCTTCGGTAAAAGAGCTCGTTGCTATTGCCCTTACCGTCAAACCGGATATGGTAACCCTCGTGCCGGAAAAAAGGAAAGAGGTAACCACTGAAAGCGGGCTCGACGTTATCCGCAATAGGGAGCACTACGAAAAGGTAACGAAGACCTTGCAGGAGGCAGGCATTTGTGTCAGTTTCTTTATTGATCCTGACCCATCCCAGATACAAGAATCCTCGGATGCAGGGGCAAATATCGTCGAAATCCACACGGGACCCTATAGTGATGCAAAATCTGAATCCGAGATGCTCAGGGAATTTGAGAGGATCTCCGAGGCTGCAAAGATTGCCGCGGGACTGAAACTCGGGATTCATGCTGGGCACGGCCTGAATTACATCAACATCAAAGGGTTCTCATCTATCCCTGAGATAGAGGAATACAGTATCGGCCACAGCATCATTGCCAGGGCAGTGATGGTGGGAATGGATCAGGCTGTTCGCCAGATGATCGACCTGGTATGCCAGTTCTAACCAGTGTTTACTCCCTGTTTTCCTCTGGCATCGTCAATGAAAGGAATCCTCTTTGTTGCGGGACGGAGGGATAGCCGGTTGGTAATGCCGGGGCCGTTGCTTGCAAGATGAAACCCTTGCAGGGCCTTACGATCTCTATCATGAGGTAACAGTCAAGACGCTCTCAGAATAGTGGTATGCAAAGGTCTCAAGGGGATATACGTGGCCTGCCAGTAACGGCTATCCAGTCGAATGTAACACTATGATTTACGGTATCGGCGTAGACCTCGTGAACATACCGAGGATGAGAAGGGCAATCGACAGGTGGGGGAATAGGTTTATCGGAAGGATATTCACTCCCCGGGAGATTGACTTTTGTACCAAAAGTCGAAGATCGGTGTCCCGATTTGCCTTGCGTTTCGCCGCCAAAGAGGCCTTCTCCAAAGCCTTGGGGCTGGGCATGAGGAGAGGCATCAGGTGGCTCGATATAGAGGTTTTTCACCATCCAAGTGGCCGGCCAGACCTTGCTATAGCCGGAAAGGCCCTTATGTTTTGCCACAAGGAGGGCATATCCCGGTGGCACATTACTTTTTCGGATGAGGCCGGCTACGGCATAGCCGTAGTCGTCCTTGAAAAACACATCTCAGAGGATGTGACACAAGAAGGTAAAAAAGGGCCCTCAGGTTGAAAGATATTTCCGTGAAATATACGACGGCCTCCGTGGACAAAACCGTTTGGTTAGGCCGGCAACTGGGGGCTCAATTAGGTAATGGTGATAGTATCGCATTAGTCGGAGACCTGGGTGGAGGAAAAACCTGGTTTACCAAGGGAATAGCCATGGGACTCCACATTGACCCTGACAGCATCGTGAGCCCAACCTTTACCCTGGTCAATGAGTATGCCGGCAGGGAGAGGCTCTTTCACATAGACCTTTATCGGCTCGAAAACAAGGAAGAGATCATGGCCCTTGATCTGGATGAATATTTTTCAGAGGAGGGGATAGTTGTGCTAGAATGGGCGGATCGATGGCCGGGAGAGCTTCCCGAGGAAACGGTTCGCGTTGCCTTAACCATGATAGATGAGCATACCAGGGAAGTGAGGTTCAGCGGCTCCCACGCAAGGGCCGATACGATAATACGTGCTGTAAAGAAAAGCGTTGGTTCCGCGCTGCCTCAAAACGCTTGAGGGTCTTTCAGGGAGGGGGGATAACGACGCTCGTGGAGCCCCACGCGCAAGCGCGTGGCACCTCCACATTCTTCGGCGGAACCCGCCGAAGCATATCCGCCTTCGTCCCAATAGGACTACGGCGGATTACCCTGCCCAGCATTCATCCACGGGCAAGCCCGTGGCTTTCTGCG